>JBFJUC010000005.1:0-27141 GCA_041624875.1 Alcanivorax sp. | reverse complement strand
CGGAGATGTAGTCCGGGTTAAACGGGTTGGGCACTTCGCCGTAGGGCGAGCGCACGCCCACCAGGCCGGTGGCGAGCTGGTCCAGGTTGGTCTTGCCGACCAGAATGGCGCCGGCGTCGAGCAGCGCCTGCACCGCCGGCGCGGTTTCCTTGGCGGTGTAGGTGTAGGCGTGGCTGGCGGCGGTGGTCGGCAGGCTGCCCACGTCGATGTTGTCCTTCACCGCGAACGGCACGCCGTACAGCGGCAGGCTGGGATCACTGAGGCGCTCGGCCTGGGCCAGCAGGCTGGCTTCGTCCAGCAGGTGGATCCACAGGGCCCGCTCGCTGTCCTGCAGCTGAGCGGAAAGAGCTTTCATGGCCGATACCGGAGTGACGTTCTTCTTCCGGTAAGCGGCGCGCCATTGATCGATGGTCCAGCCAAGCACGATCGCATACCTCGTTGTATACCAGTGGGTATGCCGATCAGTGCAAGGCTGGTGCCAGACCGGAAACGCGGCGCTAAGTGGTTAACGGGAAAAGAGTTTTCTTATTCCTGACGAGCGACTCGGGTGGTCGGGACAGGCATCACGGTGCGTCGTCATGGGGCGCCCGCGCCATGAGTGTGCACGGCCCGGGTGGCTCGACGGTCAGGGCAGCGGCGGCGCGGGTGGCCGTTGCGGTCGTACACCTTGCCCGAGGGTATTGCCCATTCGATTGCGCAAAGTGGACAGGTTGAACAGGCCGAGGCGATTGGGCGCTTGCCCGGCAACGGTGGCCGAGTTCATCGCCGGTGTGCCGCGCTGCGGTGTGGCGGACGGCGTCATGTTCCGCTGATAACAGTCGTAGGGCAGCGCCTTGTTGCCATCGACCTCGACGGTCACACAGGTCGGCGCCTGGTCGTCGTCCGCCCGTACGGGCATGCCGGGGAGTGACGTCAACGCGAGCACGGCGCACGCCAGCATGGCGCGGCACGGTGTGAGTTCGGATGTCATGGTCGGGTCCGGGACGTGAAACGAACCTTTACCTTGGTGCCGGTCTCGGTGCGGAACAAGGCACAAGCACGCAACCACGATGAATTTTTGATGACACGGCTTCGGTTTGGAAGACCTTGGGCACTCTTTATGGGTGTTGACCGGAGCACTCCTCGGCTTCCGCTGAAAGGCCGTGGTGGTCAGCAATCAGTTAGCCGCTGTCCGCAATATCCCCGGGTCAGCGGCTTTTTTTTTGCTCCGGTTTATGAATTTTCAATGACAAACGTTCGGTCGTGGTGGGTTCCAGTCATCTAGAGAGTGTTAACTGGATCACTGGCCGGATGGGTCGGTGAGTTGTTGGTTGTGGCAGCGGCTTACGGGGACGCCACTACGGTGGTGGTGCCACGACCCGGTGCATCAATGCCGAGTTTTGAATCCATGCTTTACAAGAAACGAAAGACGGGACATTGCCGTTCCATGAAGGGGGTGTGTTTCAGCGGACTTCTCTTAATCAGCCCGCTGGCATGGGCGCAGCAGGGCCCTGAGCCGGATAGCGCCGTGGCGCCTGTCACGACAACGGTGACGATTAATGAGTACATCGTGCGTGGTAACACCGTGCTGCAGGCACGCGACATCGAGCGGGCGGTTTACCCCTATCTGGGGCCGGATAAAACGCTGGACGACATACGGCAGGCACAACGCGAATTGCAGGCGGCGTACCAGGACGCCGGCTATCAATCGGTATACGTGGAGCTGCCGGAACAGAAGGTCAGCGGCGGCGTGGTCTATCTCGAGGTCGTGGAGGTGAAAATCGGGCGGGTGCGGGTGGTCGGCGCTGAATATCAGTCCCCGGTGGAGATCCGAAATCAGATCCCGGCGTTGACCAGTGGCACGGTGCCCAATTTCGACTTGGTCCAAGAGGAGCTCACCGAGGTTAACCGTACCGGTAAGCGGCAGGTCATGCCGCTGGTCAAGGAAGGGCGTATACCCGGCACCATGGATGTGGACCTGGCCGTGGAAGACGAGCGCCCCTGGAGCGCCAGCCTGACACTGAACAACGACTATAGTGCCGACACCGAAAAATTACGCACGGTGGCCACGCTCAGCCACGCCAATCTTTGGCAGAAAGGCCACAGCGCTTCGCTCACCTTCTTCACCGCGCCTCAGGACACCGACAACGCGGAAGTCTGGTCACTCAGCTACGAGGCACCGCTGAGCGAGCGGTGGGCGGCGCGCTTTTCCGGTTATACCTCCGACAGCGACGTCGCCACCGTGGGCGGCACCAATGTACTGGGGCGCGGCGATTCGTACGGCGTAGCCGCCGTATACAGTCTGCCGTTCGACGGCAACTGGGGACATTCATTTTCGGCGGGCATCGATTTCAAGGATTTTGAAGAGGCGCTGGTGTTCGGCGAGTCCGAGGACCAGGTGCCGTTGCAGTATGCGCCGTTCACCTTTGCCTACAACGGCTACTTCTTCACCGAGAGAACGCAGGGCTATCTCAATATCAGCCTGATCACCGCCGCCGATGAATTTCCGTCCAACGGCAGCGGATGGGAGGAGTTTGATTACAAACGCTATCAGGCCAGCCCCGACTTCGCGGTATTCAAGGTGGATGCGGGCAGCGAGTGGCAGCTTAGTGAGTGGGTTCTGGCCACCAAGCTCGGTACCCAGCTGGCTTCCGGCCCCTTGGTTTCCAACGAGCAGTTCGCGGTGGGCGGCAGCGGTTCGGTGCGCGGCTACCTGGCCGCCGAGCAGGCCGCGGACGACGGTTATCTGGCCAGTTTCGAGCTGCGAACACCGTCTTTAGCGGAATGGTTCGGTAATCCCTGGTCGATGTTTCGTTTCCACGTCTTCGCGGAAGGCGCCCAACTGCAACTTCAGGACCCGTTGCCGGACCAGGATGCCACCTTTGATCTCGCCAGTGTCGGTATCGGCGCGCGTGCCGAGATCGGCAGCAGTCTCAGTGGCTCCGTGAATGTCGGTTACCCGCTTACCGACGGCGCCGACACCGAGCGATATGACCCCAGAGTTCACTTCAGTGTGACCGCCGGATTTTGAATGACACCTAACACAGCCAGTTCTTCGGAGTGCCTGACCATGCGACAACGCCTACTCGTCTTTCTTTTATCCTGCCTGGGGACGCTCTTGCCGACCCTGGCCCATGCCTGGTGGCAAGAAGATTGGAGCTACCGCAAGCAGATATCCCTGGACACTACCCAACAGGGAGCGGCCATCACCGACCGCGTGGGGCGTGTGCCCTTGCTGGTGCGTCTGCATACCGGAAACTTCAGTTTCGACGGCGTGAAAGCGAACGGCACGGACCTGCGCTTCGTGGCGGCGGACGACCAAACTGTCTTCAATCATCGCATTGAGAGTTTCGATTCTCTGCTGGGTGTCGCCTATATCTGGGTGGACGTGCCGGAGATGCAGGGCGGCGCACGCCAGGATATCTGGATGTACTACGGCAACCCGGACGCGCCGGCGCTGGACAGCAGCCAAATATTCGATGCGGATTACGCCGCCGTCTATCATTTCGATGGCGCCCCGGGGGCCACTGTCGATGACGCTACCGCTTATACCAACGACACGCGAAGCCCGGTACCCGGGACGACATCGGGTGTGATAGCACAGGCGGCGCAATTCAGTGGCGAGCCGTTGATGTTGCCGGCATCGCCATCGCTGTCGGTCCCCGAGTCCGGCCAGTTCACCTTCAGCGCTTGGCTCCGCGCGCCCCGGTCCGCTGGGGAGCAGTTGATCTACGCCCGCCGGGACGCCGGTAACTCGCTGCTGATCGGCGTGGATAACGGTTTGCCTTTCGTGGAGGTGAACGGCCAGCGTAGCGGCCAGGCACAGCCGTTGACCGCCGATCAATGGCAGCATTTAGCGGTCACCGCCGATGGGCGCCAGATCACCCTCTATTTGAATGGACAGCCGGTTACCGCCCTCGACGGCGCGTTGCCGGCGTTCAATACGCCGGCCGCTCTGGGTGGCGATTTACCGGGCTATGGCGTGGCGACCGTGGCCGGCGCGGATGGCGACGAAGCGGCTGCCACACCGGCGGATGAGGGAGCGGCTGCGGAGGATCAAAGCGCGGCGCCGGTCGCCGCCGGCTTTACCGGCGCCATGGACGAGGTACGCCTCTCCCGGGTCGCCAGATCCGAGGCGTTTCTGAAAGCCAGTGTGCAGTCGCAAGGTGGCGAATCACGATTGCTGGAGTTTGGTGTCGACGAGGAGCAGTCCGGGTTCGGCTTTGGTGCGCTCGGTTTCCTGCTCAGCGCGGTGCCCATCGATGCCTGGGTGATCATCGCCGTTTTGGTGGTGATGATGGTGCAGACCTGGGTGGTGATGTTTCAGAAGTTCCGCCACACGCGCCGGGTGGACGACGCCAACAGCGAATTCCGGGAGGCCTTCTCCGAGGTCGGTACCCGCCTGGAGCTACTCGCTGACGATCGCTCGTTGGGTGAGCGTCTGCACTACTCATCACTATGGCGGCTTTACCAGGTGGCAGTGCACGAACTGCGCGTTCGCCGCCGTCAAGGCGCGGACACCGATCGTATCTCGTCGGAAACCCTGGAGGCGATCCGTGCGTCCATGGACGCGGTGCGTACCCAGGAGAACCGCACTCTGGGTCATCGTCTGGGTGTGCTGTCGAACGCCATCGCCGGCGGTCCCTACATCGGCCTGCTGGGCACCGTAATGGGCATCATGGTGGTCTTCCTGGGCACGGCCATGGCCGGCAACGTCAACATCAACGCCGTGGCGCCGGGTATGGCGGCCGCACTGCTCGCCACCGCCGCCGGTCTGTTCGTCGCTATTCCCGCGTTGTTCGCCTACAACCGGCTGAACGGCCGCAACCGCGATATCAGTTCCGATATGCGTGTCTTCCTCGATGAATTCATTACCCGCCTGGCCGAGCAGCGTGGCGGCGGCACGCCGCCACCTCCCGCCGCCGGTGTTGAGCAGCATCGCACTACTTCCCGCGACGTAATCGCTTAAGGAGAGCGCCATGGCTTCCGTAAAAGCCTCGATGGACGACGATGAAATGGACGGCCCGGTGGACGGCATCAACATCACCCCATTGGTCGACGTGCTGATGGTGGTGCTGGTGATGTTCATTCTTACCGCCACCGCGCAGGTGGCGGGCATCCAGGTCGATTTGCCCAAAGCAAGCGCTTCCGTCTCCTTATCGGAACCCAAGACCAAGGCGGTTTCGGTGAACAACGACGGGCAGGTTTTTCTCGATGCCTATCCGGTGACCCTGCAGGAACTGGAAGACCGGTTACGCACCGAGAAAGCCACCAACCCGGACTTCCCCGTGGTGCTGCGCGGCGACGCCGCCGTGCAGTACCAGAAAGTGGTGGAAGTGCTGGATATTCTGCGTCGCCTTGAACTGGCCCAGGTCGGGCTGGTTACCGGCAAACCCAAGAACTGACCGCATGGACCCGAGCTGAGATGCCAACCGAATCATCGAGATGGAAGCGCCGGCGGCCGCCCACCCGGATGTCGCGCTTCTCGTGGACTGTCGCCGCTCTGGTTGGGCTGGCCGTGCTGAGCTGGTTGGTGTGGCTGTGGGCCAACGATACCGCCGGGGTGCGTCGCCAGGTCGCTAAGCAGGAGATGATCATTCCGCTGCCGCCACCGCCGCCGCCCGAGGAGACGCCGGAACCTGAACCCGAACCGGAGCCTGAAGAGACGGTGGAGCCGGAGCCCGAACCAGAGCCGACGCCGGTGGAAGAACCCACCCCGGATGAGCCGCCGTCGCCGGCGGAGGATCTTTCCGAAGCCATGCAGATCGACGGCGAAGCGCAAGCCGGAAGTGACGCCTTCAATATCGCCGCCGGCGGCGGCGGAGGTATGGGGGGCTCCGGTGCCGGTGTGGGTAACGCGACCTATGGCCAGTACCTCTCTTACGCGTTTCAGAAGGCGCTTCGCGAGAACCGGAGTATCCGCAATCTGAGTTACCGGGTCGAAGTCAATCTATGGCTCGACCGGAACGGACAGGTGACCCGGGTGCAGCTGCTCGAATCGAGCGGCGATGAAAATGTGGACGAAAAAGTAATCACCGCCTTGCGCGACATTCAACCGTTGGATCAAACGCCGCCGGAGTCTCTCAATTTGCCGGTGCGTATGTCGCTGCAGGGGCGGCGGCCGGGATGACCAGGGCAATCTCACAAGATGAACGTTTCAGGAGCGACATAGCATGAACAGGCAATCTCATCGTTGGGCCCTGGCGCTGGCCCTCGCGGCGGCGCTGACCGGCCCGGCCGTGGCGCAAACCACGACGCCATCGCAGGCGGACACCACGCCCAACACCACCGTCCATCTGATCCGCCTTCTGGTCGAGCAGGGCGTTATCACCGCGCAGCAGGCACAGGCGCTGATGGAGCAGGCGCGCCGGGAGGCGGTGGCGGCGGAACAACGGGCCGAACCGGAGGTGCGCGAAGGCGACGTGCGGGTCCCCTATATTCCAGAGACAGTGCGCGACGAAATCCGCGCCGAGGTCAAGGATGAGGTGATGGCCCAGGCCAAGGAAGAGAACTGGGCGGCGCCCAATACCTTCCCTGACTGGGTATCACGGATCACGCTCTTCGGTGATGTGCGCGTGCGCAACGAATCCCGCTTCTACTCTGGAGACAACAGCGTCGAGATATTCGACTTCAACGAGTTCAATGATGAGAACTATGACTTGCAGGAGCTGACACCGCCACCGCTACTGAACACGCGAGAGTCTCGCGAGAACCGGCTGCGTGTGCGTGCCCGTTTCGGTTTGCAGGCGGCGCTCACCGATACCTGGAGCGCGGGCCTGCGTGTCGCCACCGGCAGCAGTGACAGCCCGGTGTCCACCAACCAGACCCTGGGCGGCGGGCTGAGTAAGAAAGATATTTGGCTGGATCGGGCACGAATCACCTGGGCGCCGGGGGCGTGGCGTTTCACCGCCGGCCGTGCCGAGAACCCGTTTGTCTCATCGGATCTGCTGTACGACGGCGACTTAAACTTCGATGGGATATCCGCGAGCTGGGGCGACGTTTCATTCAGCGAAAGTGGTGCTTTCTTCGGTACCCTGGGTGCGTTCCCTCTTTCCTACACGTCGGACGACTTCCCGTCACGGGGGTTTGATAAGAAGGGCAGCGACGATAAGTGGCTGCTGGGCACGCAGCTCGGCGTTGACTGGCGTTTCAGCGAGGATAGTCGTTTCCTGGTGGCGCTGTCCTACTATGATTTCCACAATCTGCGCGGTGAGCGATCCTCGGAGTGCGTGCTCTATTTCGGCGATGAAACCTGCGACACGGACGACTCGGCGCCAGCTTTCATGCAAAAGGGGAATACCCTTTTCCTGCTGCGTGATATCGCGCTTAACCCTGCCGACCCGGCCAATACCTCGATGCCGCAACTGGTCGGGCTGGCCTCCGAGTTTGAACTGTTTGACCTCAACCTGCGCTGGGACACGCCTTTTATTGGGGGTTACAAGCTGCGCCTCGCCGGTAACTACATCTATAACCACGGCTACAGCGAGGAAGAGATGTTCCGCAACGCGCAGGCTCAGGTGATCAACAACTTCGATCAGAACGGTGAGCTGAAAAGCGGTCGTGATGCCTGGATGGTGCACGCCGCCTTTGGCCCCTCCTTGGACCTTGGCCGCGCCGGCGACTGGAAGGTCTTCGCCGGCTACAAGCACATCAAGCCGGACGCCTTGCCGGACGCCTTTAACGATTCCGACTTTCACCTCGGCGACACCAACGCCAAAGGCTACTACCTGGGTGGCGCCTACGCGTTCACCGATGGGGTTTTCGCCCAGGGGCGCTGGCTCAGTACGGATGAAGTATACGGTCCGCCGCTGGCCATCGACGTGCTGCAGATCGAACTGAATGCCCGCTTCTGAAGCACAAGGAGAAGAAACATGCGAGCAATGCTAACCAGGCAGGTGATGCATCGGAAGGACAAGGGCAGGGCGGGCGCGCGCTGGTTGCTGGCGCTGGCGCTTATGCTCGGCCTGGTCTGCGGCCCGGCCGCCTGGGCGCAGGCACCGGAGAGCCTTGAACAAAGGCTGCGGGCTGAGTTGCGTAACACCACCCAGCAGCTACGTGATCTTCAGTCCCGGCAGGCCCGCCTGGAGGCGGCGCGTGTCAAGGCCGAGTCGCAGCGGGATGACGCTCTGGCCCGGTTGGAGACGCTCCGGGCACGCCTTAGTGACCGCGAAGAAACTCTCAGTGCCGAACGCCGGGCAAGCCGGTCACGAATCGCCGCCAGTCAGGAGCGCGCCCAACAAGTGCGCGGCGCCTATGACGAACTGCTGGCGTTGGCGAGAGAGAAGGAGGCGCAACGAATGACCTGGGAGAAGCAGGCGCGTGAGCGGGCCACGGCACTGCGGACCTGCGTGGCGCGCAACGAGGCGTTGTTCTCGGCCGGCCGGGAAATTCTCGACGCCTATCAGAATCTGGGTTCGGGAAGCCTGTTCCGTATGCGTCAGCCGCTGGCGGCTTCAGCGCGGGTGGAGTTTGAAAACCAGGCCCAGGCCTTCGGCGATCGCCTTTACAACAATCAGGTGGGCGTGACGGAGCCGCCGTCCGGCGACGGCGAGCAGACAGATCAATCCGAGGAGGCGCGCAACAATGAGTGAGCAGAGTGACATGATCGAGGCGGTGAGCCTGCAATATCTGGCGGAGGTATTACAAGACGCCGGCTATCGCACCAACGAAAGTGAGCAGAACGGCGGCAAACAGCTGCTGAGCGCCAGCCAGGGCATCGGCTTCGCGGTCAGGCCGGGTAACCCGGTTGGCGACGGCCCGAAGATGCTCGATTTCACGCTGAGCTGCGCGCTGCGTATCCAGGGCGCGTTACCCGAAAACATGGTATCCGATTGGAACCGCGATAAGCGCTTCAGCCGGCTTACTCACCAGGGTGACTTTCTGGTGCTGGAAATGGATGTGGTCGTGGCGGGCGGCGTCGGCGCGGCTCATCTGCGCACTCAGGTGGAACTGTGGGATCGGTTGATGCGGGAATTCCTGCTGTATCTACGTAACTATCGTGATCAGCAAGAGGATGCTGAACAGCTCAGCTGATGATCAACACGCCACCGGGTAGCGAGCGCACCTTGGCGCCGTGCACTTCGCGCACCAGCGTGGCGAAATCATCCAGCCGGTCCAGTGACAGATACGCCTGCACCGGCGTGCGTCCCAGACGGTCGTCCAGCAGCACGATCCGGCCCGGCCGATACCGGTTCACCTCGTCGACTACCTGGTTCAGCGGCGTGCCGTCGAATACCAGCACGCGCTGTCGCCAGGCGCTGACTCGCCGTGGATCCACATCGCGCACGTCGGTCAGCCGGACATCGTTATACACCACCTGCTGCGCCGGCCCCAGTCGTGATCGCCGGGCGCCATGGGCGACATCGACCTCGCCTTCCAGGCAGGTCACGCGTACCCGGTCGTCGGTATAGCGCACATTGAAACGCGCCCGTCCCGCCGCGATCCGGCCATGGCCGGCGCTTACCATGAAGTCGCGGGTGTTGGCCGCGGTGGTGATCTCGGTCTCCCCGGAGCGCAGCACCAGGCCGGTAACGGTGTCGTTCCGACGTTGCAGGTCGACACGGGTCTGGGTGTTCAGGCGGACCGTGGCGGCCTGTGGCAACACCACTTCGCGCTGCTCGCCGGTGGCGGTCCACAAATCCGAAGACAACGCGCTGGCGTCGGGCCAGAGATCCAGCGGTGCACGCAGCGCCACCCAGCCCACCGAGGCGGCGACGGCACCGCCGAGCAGGGCGCGCCGGCTGAACCGCTGGTCCCGGGCGGCATCCAAGGACGCTACCGGCTGTGCCGTCGGTTCCGCGGCCTGCTGCATGCCCCGCCACACCCGGCGGCACTCCGCGAAGGCCTCCGCATGCGCCGGGCTGTGCGCACACCACTGCCGAAAGGCTTCGCCGTCGGCGGACGTGGCCTGGCCCGAGGCGAGCCGGACAACCCATTCCCGGGCTTCCCGCCTGATCCGATCACTGTCCGGATTGCTGACGGCGTGTTGGTTGTTCATGACAGCGGCCTTTTTGTTTTGGGCCCGAAGCGTTGAATGTACTCCCGGTCCAGGCGCTTGCAACAGTGCTCAAGACCGGCTTTCAGTTCCTTTTCGACGGTGCGCAGGGAAACGCCGTGACGCGCGGCGATCTCTTTATGGGGAACGTCGTTCAGCCGCGCGGCGGTGACGATGGCACGGCGCCGTCGCGGCAACTCCGACAGGGCCCGCCGCAGCATCGCGATCTCCTGCTCGCCGAGCGCCTCCCGGGCCGGGTCGGTGCGCTCATCAGCCATCAGATAGAGCTCTTCCACTTCATCCAGCGTCATCACACGCGCCTGTTTGCGGCGCTGCTCTTCGGCCACGTTGAGAGCGACACGGAACAAGTATGCCGCCGGATGGCGCACAGCGGTGCCGTCGCGCATGGCGTCCACACGCAGCCAGGTCTCCTGCAGGGCGTCCTCCGCCAGTTGTCGGGAACCGAGCCGGCTGCGCAGACGTTGGCGGAAATCGTCGTAGCGGAGTACCAGCAGATCGCGTAACGGCTGATGGAGCGTATCGGGCATGCTCAGCGCTCCCCAGTCTGTTCGCAGGGTGACGCGCCGTCGCGGACCAGCAGCACCGTAAGAGGCGCGGGTTGGTCGGGCGGCGGAGCGGCCATTAGGCTGCCCTCCAGCGCCTCTTGAACGACGCTGCTCCAGCGTGGCGCCTGATCGGCGTCGAGCACGTGAACGCGTTCGATAAGACCGTCGCCGCGCACCCATAACTGCAAGGCCAAGCGGGTGCGCCCGAGCTGATCGGCGTGTCCGCGACACAGCAGCCCGGCGATGTGACGTTGCACCGCCCCGGCATAGGCCCGGGTCACGGTGGCGGTCGGTGGCGTGATGGTGTCGATGCGTCGCGGCTCGCGTGGCAGCAGCGTCCACGCCGATTCGTCAACGCGCCGTACTTCCAGATCGGTGGGTTCAAGCAACGCCCGCAGCGCCGTCGATGGCGTCAACCGGCCGTGTACCGGTGCGGCGATTTTATTATGGATCAGATCGCTGGTTACCAAAATCGAGATCCCCGTTTTTTCGCTGAACGCCGCGAGCGCCTGAGACAGGGGCTGCGCGGGCATATCGAACATTACCGTTGTGGCCACCCGGCCCACCGACGGCCACGTCAGCAAAGCCCCCAAAGCGGCCACGCTCAGCAAGCGACGAGCGGTCACCAGACAGCGTGAAATAGTCATAGGACGGGAGGCACGGCTGAAACGAATGCGCAAATTGCCACGATACCGCTGCTTTATGTCGGAAAGATGTCACAAATATTTCTTGGCACGGATTTATGAATTTTCCATGAAATAACTGCGGTCTGGCGGCGTGTTAACCCTCTAATTCAAAGAGTCCAGCCACCCTTGGTCGTGGTGCACCGGGTCGCACCCGTGTTCGCCTTGAGAGAGTTCCCGATGAAAATGAGAAAAGCCGTTCCGTCCAATGCGTCAATGAATCGCACCGCCGTGGATCAGCCCTTGGCGGTAAAGCCGCTGGCGCGGGCTGTCGCGTTAGTTCTGGCGGTGGGAACGGCCGGGCTCGCGGAAGCCGCGCCCCGGCCGCTCAGTTCGGAGTGGCTGGCCGCCAAGGCGGCGGCCCGCGCCAGCGCACCGGCGCCCCGTCCGGGGGCCGCCGCCGACGCCCGGATGCAGGCGCAGCGGCAAGCCAATCAAAAGCTACGGCGCTCAATTGACAACCTGACCCGCACCGCCGGCGCCATCGCCGCCCAGCGGGCAGCTCAGGAAGCCGCCCGCCAGGCCGCGCGACAGGCGGCCTCGAACATCCCCGACGGCCTCGCGGAAGGCGGCCTCAAGGTGGACGCGAACCCGGACACCGCCGGCTGGTTCAATGCCGAAGACCCGACCCAGTCGGTCCGCGACGGACACACCACGGTCAACATCAAGCAGACCGGCAACAAAGCAATCCTTAACTGGGAGACCTTTAACGTTAGCCGTGACACCACCGTGGACTTCGACCAGCAGGCCAACTGGGCGGTGCTGAACCGGGTTAACGACCCGAATGCCCGGCCCAGCCAGATTCAAGGCCAGATCAAAGGCGACGGCACGGTGATGCTGGTGAACCGCAACGGGGTGGTGTTCAGCGGCTCCAGCCAGGTCAACGTGCGCAATCTGGTGGCGGCGGCGGCGGACATCAGCGACGAACAGTTCCGCGAGCGTGGTCTGTACGGCGACAATGCGGGCAGCCAGGCGGTGTTCACCAATGCCCAGGGCGACATCGATGTGCAGGCCGGCGCGCGTTTGACCACCACCGCTCCCGGGTCCGCCACTCAGAGCGGCGGCTACACGTTGCTCGCCGGCAGGAACGTGCATAACCAGGGCGAGATCGTGACCGAGCAAGGCCAGACCACGCTGGCCGCCGGTGAAAACTTTTATATCCGTAAAGGCCGTGGCACCGAAGAGAACCTGGCCTCCACCACCGACGGCAACGAAGTGGCGAGCCGTCAGTCCGCCGCCAGCGCCCTCGACGGCAGCGCCGGCACGGTGACCAACAGCGGTCTGATTCTTTCGTCCGAAGGCGACATTACGCTGACCGGGCACGACGTGCGCCAGCAGGGCGTGGCGGTGGCCACCACCAGCGTTGATAAGCGCGGCACCGTCCACTTGCTGAATGCCGCCAGCGACGCATCCGGCCAGGTGACCCTGGGCGAGGGCAGCGTCACCGCGGTGGTGGTCGACGAGGACGGCGGCACCGCGCTGGATAGCCGTCGCCAGACATTGATCAATGAATCGGCGAAGTACGACCTCGAGCGCGAGGACCTCAACGACGGCGTGTTCGATAACCTGGCCGAATTGCCGGACCGCCGCGATCAGTCCCGCGTGGAGATCGTCTCCGGCGGTGACGTGATCTTCGAGGACGACTCGCTCACCCAGGCCACCGGCGGCCAGATCGCCGTTGCCGCCAACGACCGCGTGCGCATGGAAACCGGCGCCGAGCTGGATGTGTCCGGCGCTGTCGGTGTGCGCGTGGCGATGGAATCCAACAACGTCCTGATCAACGTACAGAGCAACGAACAGCGCGATTCGCCGGTCAACCGCGACAGCGGCGCGCTGCGCAACGGCGACGTCTGGATTGACCGCCGTGAACTGATCCACGTGCCCGCCGGCACCGGCGGCTATGAAACCGACCGCTGGTATACCGCCGGCGGCCTGCTGGAAGTGGGCGGTTATCTCGACACCGTGGCGCACTCCGCCGGCGAGTGGGCCGCCGCCGGCGGCACCGTGCGGCTGCACGGCGACGCGGTGATTTCCCAGGGCGGCTCCGCCGTCAACCTGTCCGGCGGCACCCTCAATGTGGAGACCGGCTATATCCGCCAGACCTGGCTGAAAGGCGCCGACGGTAACCTCTACGACGCCGCCACCGCGCCGGGCTACCTGCGCTATACCGGGTTTTATCGTGGCTACGAACGAACCAGCGAACGCTGGGGCCAGACCGACGCCTGGCGCAACCCGCTGATCAACCCCGAAAAGCGCCTGGAAAACGGCTACGTCACCGGTCGTGACGCCGGGCGGCTGATCGTCAGCGCGCCCACCGCCATCCTGGAGGGCGACATCGTCGCCGAAGTCTACAACGGCGACCGCCAGAACCGCGCCCGCGCCCAGGGCCTGGACGGCTACAACCAGGCCCAGAACAGCGTCGCCCGCGCCGGCCAACTTCTGCTCGGCAAGTACGGATTACTCGGCCTGAGCGGCGGCTTCGACTCTGAAGTACGAATCGGCGACATCGAGGATGTCGCCAGCGACCTGGAACGGGACGCGGAACTGGGCGAGCGGCTCGGCACCGTGTGGCTGGACGCCGCCCGCCTCAACGAACAGGGCCTCGGCGGCCTCGATCTGGTCAGCGCCGGCGGCATCGCCGTGGAGCAGGACCTGGACGTCATCCCCGGCGGCTATGTGCGCCTGGCCTCCGGCCAGGTCGACGTGGACGCCACCGTCACGGCGCGCAGCGGCGACATTACCCTGACCAACATCATTGACGCGTACACCGACGGCAACACACCGGTGAGAACCGCGCTGACCGGCGCCGATGACGACACCTACCTGCGGCTCGGCGCCGAGGGCGTATTGGACGCCCGTGGTCTGTGGAGCAACCAGATACAAACACCGGACACCGCCGCGCTGGCGCACCGCGACGGCGGCAGCGTGACGCTGGCATCCAGCCGCGACGTCGCCCTGGAAGCCGGCAGCCTGATTGACGTTTCCTCCGGCGGCGCGGTCACCGCCGACGGCCAGCTGCTCGGCGGCCG
Source organism: Alcanivorax sp. (assembly GCA_041624875.1). Classification (GTDB taxonomy): domain Bacteria; phylum Pseudomonadota; class Gammaproteobacteria; order Pseudomonadales; family Alcanivoracaceae; genus Alloalcanivorax. Next base: position 12,890 of record JBFJUC010000005.1, on the reverse strand, counting down.
TGGCGGCGACATCACCCTGAGCGCCGCGACCACGGTGCGGGAAAACAGCAGCACGCCGCAAAACGGCGCGCTCACACTGAACGGCGACCTGCGCGGTTACGGCGTTGACGGCGGTGGCACGTTGACCTTGCAGACCGGTGAATCCGTGGTGGTCGGCGACCGCGTGTTCGAAACCGAAGGCCTGCTCGCGGCGGGCGATGAAGCTCTGGTGGACCTGACGCTGTTGGAAGAAGTGGTGATCGCCGCCGGCGAGACGCTGCCGTTCGATTATGAATACACGCGCACCTCGGCGGCTCCCGGCCAGCCCCTGGGGGACAGCCCGATCACCGTTACGCCCGCGGCAACTTTGACGCTCGCGGCGGACTGGACCATCCCCGAATCCGCCACCGGTATGTTCCGAATTATCGTCGGCGGCCGGAACGTTTTTGGTTCCGGCAGCACGGTGCCGGCGGGTTCGGTGATCACCGCCGTGGTCGGCCCATCCGTCGGCACCCTGCCGGCGGATTACATCGTGCCGGCGGACGCCTTCCCCAACGGCATTCCGGTGCAGGCCAGCCAGGCGGTGCTGCCCACCGGCACGCCGCTGCCCGACGACGTGGTGTTTTCAGCGGGCGCGACGCTCGCCGCCGGTAGTGTACTGAGTCATGACGTGCGAGTGGCTCCCGTTCTGCAGTTGGGTCCGGAGCAATTCCGCAAAGGGTTCTCTCAGTACGACATCAACGGGCATGGCGGTGTCCTGGTAACCGAAGGCGCCGAGATCGATGTCGCCATGCCGGTATACCGTTTCCAACCGGGTAGCGTCGCCGCCACTACGGCGGAACAGGCGCTGGCGCTTTGGACGCCGCCCCTGTATCAACCGCAGGCCGGACCCAATGGCGCTGTTCGCCGTGCCGGTGCCGGTCTGACGTTGCGATCGGAGAGCCAGGGGAGGCCGGGTTCGATAACCGTCGGCGAAGGGGCGACGGTTCAAGTCGACCCGGGCCAGTCCATCCTGCTGAGCGGCGGTCAGACCACCGTGGAAGGCACCTTGCGTGCACAGGGCGGCCGCATCGATATCCTTAATCCCGAAAATGATGCTCAGCAGCAGGCGTTGTCCCCCGCGCGCTCGATTTGGATTGGTGAGAACGCGGTGTTGGACGCTTCGGGCTATGCGTACTCGGCCACCGATGCTCGTGGTCACCGCTATGGTGAAGTACTGAACGGCGGCCAAGTGACATTGGGCAGCCATCTCCCCGAGGAGACGGCCGGCGGCCTCTACGAAATCAACAACCAGTTCATCATCGTGCGCGACGGGGCGGTGATCAATGTCTCCGGCGCGCGAACGGATCTGGACCTGGGTGGCGAAAGCCCCACCACGGTGGCCAGTGATGCCGGCGGTTTGGCGATGCGCTCCAACGCGGGTATTTACTTCGATGGCGAACTGCGTGCTGAAAGCGGCGGTAAAGGCGCCGCAGGCGGTAGTCTGGATGTGATGCTGGAAACCATCGTACTGCCGGTGAATGTCGGTAATGAGCGGCAAACCGAGCTGCGTACCATCGTTGTCGGTGACGGCATCGAATCCGGTCTGGCCGAGGAGCTGGCCGCCGGCAAGGACGATGCGACACTGCGCTTCGGCCAGGCCCGTTTCGCCAGCGACGACATCGACGCCTGGGGCGTCGACAGTCTGTCCTTATGGGCCCACGACGCGATCCTGTTCGAGGGTGACACCCGCCTCGATCTGGGCCGCAAGCTCGAATTATCCGCCGCCGTGATCGGGGCCGCGCCAGAGACTCCGGATATTCGGGTGGAGCTGGCCGCACCCTATGTCAGATTGGCGGGCCGGACCGAGCTGCCTGAAATTTCGGGCAGCACTAACCAGCAGGGTACCGGGCCGTTCTTCGACTTCGGGAACGGTCAGCTCTCACCGGATTCCACCCACGAAGACAGCCGTTTTTCGGTGCGTGCCGACCTGATTGATCTGGGCCAGGGTGTCGTGACCTTTGGCGGGCACGGCACCCGCGGCCTGCTCGGTGGCAATCAGGCGGAGGTCGATCTGCCGGGCTTCGGACGGGTTACGCTGGACAGCCGGGGCGATATGCGGCTCGACAACGCGGTGCTGACCGCGCAGCACGAGTTGGAGCTGATCGCGGAACGTCTCTATCCGGTGACGCACAGTTATAACGCGGTGAGAGTAGGGGATATCAGGCCGGGCATCGACAATGCAGGCGACGCTACTTTAAGCATTGAGCGTCGCGGCGGTGGCATGCCGGACCTGCCGCCCTCGGTGTTCGGTTCGGTGTACTTGCTGGCACCGAATATCGAACAAAATGGGGCTGTGATGGCGCCGTTGGGTCTGATTTCCGTTGGAAATAATGGGGGCAACCCTGCTTATGTCGGCGTCGATCCGGGTTATTTGGGCAATATCGCGGTTGATGCTGTTCTCGGTGCCAACAGCGTCACCTCGATTAGCGCCAAAGGCTTGGTGCTGCCTTACGGTTACACCACCGATGGCATCGACTACTTCTACAACGGCGAGAAAGTCCTGTTTGATAAGGCCTTATCGGGCGACGGCGACGAGCAAGGTCAGCGCACCGGCGGCGGCATCGCCTTTAACACCGCCACTTTCCTCGCCGAAGAGGGCGCCGTGGTGGATGTCTCCGCCGGCGGCGTGCTCCAGGGCGTGGGATTCCGGTCCGGTCAACAGGGGTCGGTGAACATTCTGGACACCGCCCTCGCCAATGCGGCGCCCTGGTATGCCGGCTCCGGCGACAACGAGGTGTACGCCATCCTGCCCGGCATGCGCGCCGATGCCGCGCCCATCGACCCGGCGCTTGCCGGACCGGATCGGGTCGGTGAGCAAATCACCATCGGGACGGGGGTGCCCGGTCTGCCCGCCGGCACCTACACGTTGCTGCCCGCCGAATACGCCATGATGCCCGGTGGCTTCCGCGTGGAACTGGGCGCCACGGAACGGTTCGACAACGGCATTCGCAACGGCGCCGCGCCGGGGCTTCACCACGCCAGCGTGTACGTGGGGCTCGCCAATACCGGGCTGGTCGCCCGTCAGTCGCGCCAGGCGCTGATTATGTCCGGGCAACAGGTGCGTCGCTATGGCGACTTCGACGAAACCACTCTGACCCAATGGGTGGCTGGTCGCCAGGCGGAGTTTGGCGCCGCCAGAGCCGCTACCTTGATCCCGGAGGATATGCGCACTTTGTCCTTCGATTTTGGTAACGCGGACGTCGCCGACCAGCGGGCGTTCCGTTTCGAGGGCGAGCTGCGTAACGACCGTGTCGAAGGTGGCGCCGGCGGCCTGGTCGCCTTCACCGGCCAGCCTCTGGAAGTGGTCGGTGACACCGGGCAAGGGGCGGACGACAGAATCACCCTGCTGGACGACGATTTGAACGGCCTCGGGGCCACCATCTTGGGGCTGGGGGTGTCGCCGCTGGATTCGGGAGGCAGCGTGGATTCCTTCGGCGTATCCACGGTGGTGCGATCCGGGGCCAGCCTGCGCGCCGGCGCGGTAATACTGGGCGGTCAGGTTTCCGGCGACGACGTGGTGGTGGAATCCGGCGCCACCATTGACACGAGAGGCTTCGAGGCCGCGGGCTGGACGGCGGCCAACGGCGTTATGGTGAAGCCGGACGAAGACCAGGCCCTGCTGGTAGTCAGCAACGATCTTATGACCTTCACCGGTGCCCGGGGCGACGGCCGGTTACGTATCGAAGACGGCGCCGGTCTGTTCGGGGAAGGTACAGTGGCTTTGCTGGCCCCCGGTGGCGCGGAAATCGGTGAGATTGACTTGGGCGCCCGCGACCTGCTGCTGGGCGTGGAGGACGTTAACGTGGGCACCGACGGCGCCCTGGACCAGGCCGCCGCCGAAGGCGTGCTGTCCAGCGGTTGGCGCCTCACCCAGCAAGTGTTGGACGGCCTGCTGCGCCCCGCCGAGGGCCCGGGTATTGATAGCCTGAGTTTCCAGGCCTCCAATTCCATCAACTTCTTCGGCCCGGTGAGCCTGGATACCTTCGATCCCGCCACCAGTGAATCCAGTGCGGACCTGCGCTTCATCACCCCGGCCATTTATGGCCTGGGCGGCGAAGGCGATACCGCCACCCTGCGCACCGATCGCTTCACCTGGAGCGGGCTGGGCTACATAGAGGGCGTCGATCCGGTAGCGGCGGAACCGGGGCCAGTAATGAACGGCGGCGCCGGTACCGGCACCGGCGGCTTCCGGGTGGATGCGAACGAAGTGGTGTTCGGTTTCAACGGGCCGCTGATGGATGAATCCGCCAACCTCAGCCTGGACCGGCTGATGCTCGGTTTCCAGGATGTCGAGTTCAACGCGACGCAACGGATCACCAGCGAACGGGAAGGCGCGGTCTCGGTGTATCAGCGCGAACTGGCGGACGGCCAGTACCAGGGCGGCAACTTGACCCTGAACGCGCCGGTACTCACCGGCCAGGCCCGTTCCGACACGACCTTCCGCAGCGGCGGTGTTTTGACCGTGGCACGGCCGGAGGGCGCCGAACCGGTGGACCGGAGCAACCTGGACTTGGGCGGGCGCCTGACCCTGGACGGCAACCGAGTGCGCATCGACGGCACCGTGGCCGCCCCCAGTGGCCGCATCGACATCCACGCCGACGAAGACCTGGAACTCAGCGAAGGCAGCGTGCTGGACGTGGCCGGCCGGGACGTGACCTTCTTCGATGTGACCCGCCACAGCTTCGGCGGCGATGTCGTGCTGGAAAGCCGCCACGGCGATGTACGCCAAGCCGCCGGCGCCACCCTGGACGTATCCGCCCGGGGCAGCGACGCCGGCACCGTGAAGGCCACTGCCGCCAACGGCCAGGTGGCGCTCGAAGGTGACCTGATCGCCCGCGCCGGGGATCAGCCGGATAACGGTTTCGAGGGCGGCTCGATTCAGGTGGAGGGCCTGACCATCCTCGACTTTGTCGGTCTCAACCAGCGGCTCGGTGACGGCGGCTTCGATTACCGCCGGGACTTTACCCTGGGCAGCGGCGACCTGGTCATCGGTGACGAGCTGCGGGCGCGCCATCTGTCGGTGACCGCCGACGGCGGCAGCCTCACCGTGGCCGGCACGGTCCGTGCCGGGGGTGAGTACGCCGGCAGTCTGAGGCTGGCCGCCCGCGACGAACTCACCATCGAGAGCGACGCGGTGCTCGACGCCAGCGGCGACACGCTCAAACGCGACAGCCACGGCGGCGCCATCGAAGGCAGCAACCGGGCCACCCTGGATCTCACCACCCGGGACGGCCGCCTGGTGCTGGCGGACGGCGCCACCCTGGATGTGAGCGCCGGCGGCGAGGCCCGTGGCGTGATCAATCTCAACGCGCCCCGCCTGGGCGGCAAGCAGGGCGACGATGTAGCCGTGGACGCCGGCGGCCCGCTCACCGTGCGCGGCGCCAAACGTCTGGCGGCCAACGGCTTTTGGACTTACGACGACGCGCCGCTGGACGCCGAGGACGACACCACCCAGGTGGTCGACGAAGCCTATATGGACGGCATTCACGGGGACAGCGAAGCCTTCGTCGAGGGTGCCCTCGCCAATACGCAACTCATGGAACGGCTGGCCGGCCTGCGCGACGCCGCCGGCGATGCCTTCCAGTTGCGCCCCGGCGTCGAGATCGTCTCCGCCACCGAGGATGGCAACCTGCGCGTGGAAGGGGATCTGGACCTGGCGAACTACCGCTACGGTCCGGATGTGGACCCGGCGGTAAGAGGTTCCGGCACCGCTGGCGTGTTCAACCTGCGGGCCGGCGGCGATCTCACCGTGAACGGCAATATCAGCGACGGCTTCGGCGTGCCGCTGACCAGCCCGGACAGTGAATATTTCCTGGACTTCGAACTCGAGCCCGGAACCGTGAACAGCGCCAACATATTGCTCAGGGATCTGGTGTTGCCTGAGCCGCTCACGCTCACGGCGGGGTGGGGTATCAGTAGTGTGGAGGGGGCGTTGCCATTCGACGTAATGCCCAGCGCTCTATCTATACGTCGTGGGGCATCCGTGGACCAGGACGTCGTCAGCACGAGGCAAACGCTTGTGATCGGTACCTTGACCGCGGACATCACTTTGCCGGCGGCGGTCCGCGACCCGCAAACCGGCGTGCTCTATGGTCCGGGCGTGGTACCGGCCGGCACCAATCTGATACTTTTCACGCCACCGGGCACGCTGTTCGGCACTGGCTTTGTCTTCACCAACGGTGTTTCCATCGAGCCCGCCCTGCTGCCCGCTGGTACTGATCTCACTCCGTATCAAGTGGTACTCGAAGTTGCCCAGAGGGAGCGAATTGAGTTGCCGGCGGGCGCTATTCTGCCCAAGGGGTTCCAATTGTCCTCATTGGCAAGCTCGACGCCGGTACGACAGGACATACCCGCCCTGGCACCAGTGCTCGACCAGGGCCAGGAATCCTGGGATATAAGGATGGTGGCTGGGGCTGACCTGGCCTCCGCCAGCCGGCGCGCGGTGCGGGCCGGCGCCGTGACCGGAGATCTGGTACTGGATAATCCGGACGCGCCCCCGGTATTCCGGGGTATCACCAACGGGGAGCGCCCAGCCACCAGTGTGATCCGCACCGGCCAGGGGGATCTGGAACTGCTTGCCGCCCGGGATTACCGGCATGACTCCGCCTATGGTGTCTACACCGCCGGCAATGCGCTGCCGGCCGGTAACGTGCCTGAAGTGGCCCGCCCGGACGGAGGGGAGTTGGGAGCGAGCTATGGCGAGTATCAAGATTCCGAGGCGGTCACCGATGTGCAGGCGGGGTTCCTGACCGGTGGAGGTGAGGTACTGGTAAAGGCCGGTCGCAACCTCCATGGCTATACCAGCGGTAACCTGAGTGGTGATCTGCCGGCATCGGACTGGCTTTGGACTCAGGGGGCCTCCGCTGACGGTGCCTTGGACGCCTGGTGGATTCACCCGGGCACCTATAACAAAGAAAACTCCTCCACAGAATTCTCCGCTTTCCAGGGCATCGGGGCCCTGGGTGGGGGCAACCTGTCGGTCTCCGCCGGCGAGCAGCTTGGCACCTATGCCTACACCGGTGCGAGCGCCATACCGGTGGGGGCAGTGAACCTGGTGGTGGGCGCCAGCGGCTGGCGCGAACCTGACGGTACCGTCCGGCAAACCGGGGGTGGCGAGCTTCGCGTTAGCGCCGGGGCGATTAATCCTCTGCGGGACGGTACGAGAAGTAACGTGGCCAATCTGCGTGGTGATATCCGGGTGCGGGCCGGGGCCATCGGACAGACTTGGCAGACTTTTCAGGTGCCAAGCAACAACACCGATCCTCGGCCGGACGATCTGATCACCAGAGCCCGTGTTAACGCCTACGGCGTTCTTTCGGTGACACAGGGTGACGGCACGGCTCGCCTGTTGAGCGTGGGGGATGCGGTATTCAGGACACTGAACCCGACCGCCAGTCTGCCGGACGCCGGGCTATGGACCGACCGGACAAAATTCTCCGTTTTCGCGGCGGGTGGAGACATAACGTTAAGCACCACGGGTATCGAGGCTCCGTCCACTCTCAGTCTGGTGGCGGGGGAAGGCTCGATCTACGGAAGGACCGACGACGCAACGAGATTTCAGGTGCGACCTTCATTGAATGGGCTCGTGGAGGTGCTCGCCGCGGATTCCATTTACCACTTTGGTTTGGGGATCAAGGCGCATGAAGATGCCGAAGGCGTTTCTGGTTTGACACCGGCCCGCCTCTACGCGGTGGATGGCGATATCTTCACCCTGGGCTATGGAGCCTCGCCATCCAGAGTAAGCTTGGGCCTGCTGGGCCGTCCCGCCTGGATTCGCGCCGGTCGGGATATCGTTAGTGGCGACGTGGTGTTCGGGCACCACGCCGATACGGATGTTTCCTTGATCGAAGCTGGCCGCGACCTGATTTATATCGACGCCGCTGCGGTAGGGCCGGGCACCCTGGAAGTAACAGCCGGGCGCAACTTCTACCAGGCGGACCAGGGCTGGGTACGCAGCATGGCCGGCCTGTCCGACGATGTGGGCAGCGGCGCTGATATCGCCATCAATGTGGGCATGGGCGCGGACGGCCCGGACTACCAGTCCCTGATCGACGCCTATCTGAATCCGGCCAACCTGGCCGATCCGGGCCGGCCCCTGGCGGACCAGCCGGACAAGGTGGTCAAGGTTTACGATCAGGAGCTGCGCGACTGGTTGGAAGGCCGCTACGGCGACACGGCGCTGGACGGCACCACGGCGCTGGCGTACTTCGACACGCTGGCGCCGGAACAACAGCGCATCTTCCTGCGTGAACTCTACTACGCGGAACTGCGCGCCGGCGGCCGGGAGTTCAACGACCCGGACGGCGACCGCACTGGCAGCTACCTGCGCGGCCGTCGGGTCATCGCCACCTTCCTGCCCGAGGCGGACAGCGAGACGGGCACTTCCGGTTATGAGGGCGACTACACCATGTTCTCGACCGGCGAATATTCCGGTCTGGTGCGCACCGAGGGCGGCGGCGATATCCAGATGCTGGTGCCCGGCGGCGACCTGATCGTGGGCGTGGAAGGGGTGCGCCCGGAGGGCGGTGACAACGGCATCCTTACCCAGGGCCGGGGCGATATCCAGTTGTACAGCCAGGGCGATATCGCCCTGGGCCTGTCGCGGATCTTCACCACCTATGGCGGCGACATCTTTGCCTGGTCCGCCGCCGGCGACATCAACGCCGGTCGCGGCGCCAAGACCACCCTGGTGTACACGCCGCCGCGCCGGGTCTATGACGATATTGGCAACGTCAGCCTGTCGCCGGTGGCGCCCACCACCGGCGCCGGCATCGCCACCCTGGCGCCGATTCCCGAGGTGCCGCCCGGCGATATCGACCTGATCGCACCGTTGGGCGTGATCGACGCCGGCGAAGCGGGCATTCGTGTCTCGGGCGATGTGAACATCGCCGCCCTGCAGGTGGTCAATGCGGAAAACATCCAGGTTCAGGGGGAGTCCACCGGCCTGCCGGCGGTGGCCAGCGTCAACGTGGGGGCGCTCACCAACGCCACCAACGCCGCCAACAGCGCGGTGCAGGCGGCGGAGCAGGTGAGCCGCGGCGACCGGGGCAACCGGCCCTCGGTGATCACCGTGGAGATTCTCGGCTACGGTCAGGAGCGGCTGGTGCCGGTGCAGGACCGCAATGCCGGCGCGCCGGACTACCGGCCTGATGGCGTGGTGCGGGTGCTCGGCGCCGGCGAGCTGTCCGAGGAGCAGGGCGCCGCTCTCACCGACGCGGAGCGCCGCAGCATGCTTTGATTCATCCGCCCGGCACACCGGTTCTTTCCGCCGACGGCGCATGGCGCGGCGTCGGCGGAGGCGCGCCACCGGTACGCTTATTAAAAGAGCCGGGCCAATAAAAAAGGGAACGACAAGGATGTTCTACGAGCGCGATACCACCGACCAGATTCTCTCCTTGGCGCGGGTCACCACCCTGGGCCGGCTGCGGGCCGGGCTGAGCTATCTGCTGGAGGCGCACGGCTTCCGATATTATATGTTCACCTGCCATACCGTGGAGCCTGGCGGCGCCTGTTGCTCCGCGGTAATCCACAACCTGCCGTCCGGCAAAAATACTTCGACGCCCTCCTTGGGTAACGCTGTGCACAATGATCCGCTCGCCCAGTACGCGCTCAACGAAACCCTGCCGGTGGATTGGCGTTCGCTAATGAGCCGCCCGGAGTACCAGGGCCGTACCTACCGGGCCGCGATGAATCGGCGGACCCGGCGCGGCATGCGCAGCGGCTGTACCGTGCCGTTACTGCAAGGCTACGGCGCCCTGGCCTGGCTGGACCTGGCATTGGACCGTGATGACGAATCCGCCTGGGCGCACATCCGTCAGTATCTTCCGTATGCGATTCTTCTGGGGCGGGTGGTGCTGGACCAGAGCCGCAGGCTGAACAAAAAGCCGCTATCGGAGCATGGCGATTCGACGGAACCGCTCGATGAGCGGGAACGGGCCTGCCTGCGCGGCGCCAGCGAGGGCCTTGGTAACGCCGAGATCGGGGCGCTGCTGGGGATCAGCGAACGTACCGTCTCCAACCATATCCATCGCGCCTGCGAAAAGCTGCACGCCCGCAACCGCCAACACGCGGTGACCAAGGCGCTGCTCTCCCAGCAGCTCTATGCCTACACGCTACCGCCGGGTAACGAAGCGAACCCGGTTTCTTAAACGTTTATCCACACAACAAAAAAAGGGCGCCGGGTGGGCGCCCTCCGCACTGGGGTGCGTTGATCTTGCGATCAGTGGATGCAGGTGCCAGCCAGTTGATCCATGGCGTTGGCTGTGCCCAGGCGAACATAGCCGGTGGGCAGGGAGCTGGAGCCGTTGACCACTTCACGGGCCAGGGCACGCAGTGCCTGCGGGTCGGCGTTGCTCTGGGTGTAGCCGAGCAGGTTGGTGACGGCGGCGATCGGGTAGCCCTGATTGAGCTGGGCGGCCGGGTCGATCACGTTTACACAGCCATCCGGAGTACTAGGAGAACTCATGGGAATGCCGGAAACCGGCTGGGTTTGGGGCAAGCCAGTGTTCGGGTTAACGTTGCCAAGAACCGTATTGGGCAACAGGTCATTAACAGTGTAGTTCACGGACATAACAGTCGCAGGGTCGGTGCTATTGACCTTAGCGTAGTTCAAGCCAGCGTCGATTACATTAGCTAGGTTGGCGTAGCTAATGGACCAGTAAGTGTTTGCAACTTCGGTGACAACACCAGCGTTGCCCGGCTCGTCGCTATAGCTAGCGTAGATGTCAGTCGGACCGTTAGGGTTTTGACTTGAAGTTACTGAAGCAGCAAAGCTTTCAGACGTTTTGAAGAAATCTGAAGCAATGCCGAAGTTCCCATTACAGGTGGCCGCCAAGTACTGAGTGAAAGCGAAAACGGTACCGCTGGTGTCCTCACGACCGACTACATGAATAGGCTGACTAGGAAGACTACTATCGACGTTACTCCAGTCCTGAGTTATGCCACTAAAAATCTCACAAACCTGCTGGTTGGACAGGTCGGGCTTAGAAGAAGTGGTTGCGAAGTTTACCGGCAGAGCAATCAGAGCACCGAGCGCCGGCATTTGGAAAATGCCGTCGCCAGCAGTGTTCGGACCATTTACAAAGTCGGTAACGTTGCTACTTTTAAGGGGGGCATCAGAACCAATGAAATCGGGGCGGTTTTGACCCGCTGGTGCGCTAAAACCAACTGGGCTTACGCTGTAGTCACGGCAATCACCGTCAGCGCTAAGGTTACCTACCAAGACGGATTTCCCAGTGCCACTACCCGTTTGGCAATAAGAAGCAGTGTGGGGCGTGTTTTCTTGCTGGAACGCATAGAAGATAGAACCTTGAGACTGGGAGACTGTCGCTTGTTCATATTGATTGAAACTCGGGTCAAAGCCAGAGAACAACACGTCTGAAGTCAAGCGGGCTTCTGGATTACTCATGGTGAAGCCGTCGCCGACGTAAGCCAGGGCCGGCAGAGAGGCGCCGCCGCCGACCAGGTCGGTGGCGGAAGCGGCCAGCGGTGCGCTGATGATTGCGGCGGCCAGGGCCGCCTTCTTGATGATGGTCTTCATGTTTCAATCCCTCGATGTTGGGTGTGATTTGTGATTAATCCCCGCGGCGGGTGCCGCACCAATCACGCTATCGAGAGCGAATGTCGCTTTGGTTCCAATACGAATAAATTTGCCGGTCGGTTTGGCGGCATTGAGTTGTCAGCGCTTTGCCGAAGTCGGCAATCGCCTGGGCCGGTGGCGAGCTGTTCTTGCTAAGTCGCTGATTTCTGGTGGTTCGTTCGGTGGCGAAGAGGAAAACCGTCGTGACCGAATGGTGACAGACACCGCGTTCGCGTTGCGTGGGGAGGAAAGGGTGTTCTATCAGGCGCTGTCTGTACGGGCGACGCGGTGGCCCGGCAGGTGACCGCTATGGATGGCGGTGATCAAAAAGCCCCGCCGAGGGGCGGGGCTTGTTGTGTGGCGATGGCACTCAGTCTTCCAGGGTGGTGACGGGCTCCCAGATGCCCTCGGTGACCTTGGAAAGAATAATGTCGTTACCGGCCCGGTGGTTATCGGGGCCCATCTTGATGTGCACGCCGGTAACCTTGTCCTCGAAGTCCAGCGACTCCATGGCGTCCAGGAACGATTCGGTGGTCAGGTCCGGGCCCGCCTTGCGCAGTGCTTCGTTGGTGACTTCGGCGCCGACCCGGCCGAGCACGGCGCCGCCGCTGGGTACCGAGCCGTACTGCTCTTTGTATTGGTCGGCCCATTCCTTGGCTTCGGGCACGTCCTTCATGCGGCTGACGATGTCTTGCCAGGGGGACACACCGTAGAGGCCTTCGGTGACGCCGCCGGGTGCGGCGGCCACGGCGGAGTGGAAGCCGGCCTGGGACACCAGGAACTTCACGTCGTTCCAGCCCATTTGCTTGGCGGTGGCGACCACGGTGATGATCGGTCGCACCGGCAGAGCCACGCCCACCAGCTCGCAGCCGGCATCGCGCAGGCGAGCCAGGGTGCCGCTGAAGTCGCTTTCGTCGGGACGGTGGGAGCTGCTTTCCACCAGGTTCACGGCTTCGTTGCCGTCGGCGGCGTCTTTCATGGCCTGGTTCACTTCTTCCCCGAAGTCGGAGGGAATGTACATCACGCAGGCTTTGGTGATGTCGTATTCCTCGGCCATCCAGCTGGCGCCTTTGAGCACGCCTTCGTAGTAGCTGGGCCCGAACACGAAGCGGTGCGAGAAATCACCTTCGGTTTCCATCGGCCGGGACAGCGCCAGCGGCAGAATGCTGGGCACGTTGTTGCTGTCCATCACCGGGAAGGCCGCCAGGTTGTGGGGCGTGCCCAGGCTCATTAGCATGGCGAACACTTCATCCCGGGTGACCAGCTTGTTCACCGCCTGGGTGGCCTTGGG
>JBFJUC010000004.1:0-27240 GCA_041624875.1 Alcanivorax sp. | reverse complement strand
GTGGAGGACTGCGACTGGATGCAGCGGCCGGACTGGCTGAAGGCGGAGCCGGGCCATTTCGTCACCCGCGTGGTGGGCGAATCCATGAACCAGCGCATCCCCAGCGGCACCTGGTGTCTGTTCCGCGCCAACCCCGCCGGCACCCGTGAAGGCAAGATCGTGCTGGTGTCCCACCGCGATATCCAGGACGCCGACACCGGCGGGCGCTACACCGTGAAGCGCTACCACAGCGAGAAGTCGGCGGACGACGACGGCCAGTGGTACCACTCCCGCATCGTCTTGAAGCCGGAAAGCCGTCTGTTCGGCTACCGGAATATCGAGCTGACCGAAGACGCGGCCAGCGATCTGCGGGTGATTGGTGAGTTCGTTACTACCTTGAGTTAATAGATGTGCGATCTGCCGTTTGGGGGATAAGACAATGGCGAGTTTTCTGGGTAGTAGCGATCTACTGCTGGCGTTCGTGCCGGTATTCGCCTCCGTGCTGGCGTTGCCCGGCCCAAACGCCGCTTTCGCGGTCGGGCAGTCGTTGAAATACGGCGTGGCTCGTTCTCTGTTCGTTCCCTTTGGCTTCATGCTGGCCACCGGCATTCATGCCGCGATGGTGCTGTCGGGCTTGGGGGTTCTGGTCCTGCAGTACGCCAGTGCTCTGATGATCCTGAAGTGGCTCGGTGTGTTTTATCTGCTCTATCTGGGCTATAAAGCCTTCACCGCCAAATCAAGTGTTCTTGCGGTGTCCCCGGAGCCGATGTCACGGCGCGCCATGCTGACGACGGCCATGCTGGTTTCCCTGACGAACCCCAAGGCATTGCTCGCCAGTCTTATGCTTTACCCGCTGTTTATCCATGATGCCGGCTCCTATGCGGCGCAGTCCGTGGCGCTTGGCCTGATCGCGATGTTGGTCTCCTTTGGCATATACGCGGGCTATGTGCTTGCGGCTTCCTTGATTCGCCGCCGGCTTGTCCGGAGCCACGGCGCGAATAAGATTGTAGGCGCTTTTTATCTGGGCGCGGCGGGCGCACTGGCTGCGAAGTAAGCCGCGCCAGACGCCGACTTTGCGTTGAACCACCAAGGATTTCTCGGTAGTTCGTTTCGTCTACGTTCTAGCGGCTCGCATCCGGCCGCGCTTCCACGCTCACCATCATGCTGCGCTCCAGCAGCCAGCCGCGCAGGCGGCGGGGCAGCAGGTTGGTGTAGACGGCCACCTTGTTGAGCAGGCCGGGCACGTACACCACCTTGCCGGCGTACAGGGCGTCCACGCAGAGCTTGGCCACTTCGGGGGCGGTCATGATGCCGGTTTGTTTCTTCACGGTCTGGCCGGCCTGGTCCAGGAAGGGCGTGAGTACGCCGCCGGGGCAGGCGGCGGTGACGCTGATGGGGCTGTCGCGCAGTTCGTAATCCAGGATTTCAGTGAAGAAGCGGACGTAGCCTTTGGTGCCGGAGTAGGTGGCGTATTGGGGCGTGGGCAGGATGCCCGCCAGGGAGGCCACGTTCATCAGATAACTGCGTTGCCCGTGGGCGCGGGCGCGGTTGATAAAGCCGTGGCTGAGGGTGGTCAGCGCGGTGACGTTCAGGTCGATGTCCCGCTGCAGGCCCGCCAGGTCCTGGTCGGCGAAGGGCGCCCAGAAGCCGGTGCCGGCGTTGTTGACCAGGACGGTGAGCGTGTCGTTGTGCTCGGCGAGGGCGGTGTCCACCTGATCGAACAGCGCACCCAGGCTCTGCCGGTCGGCCAGGTCGCAGGCCAGGGCCGTGGCGGTGATGCCATGGCTGGCGGCCAGTTCATCGGCGAGTTGTTCCAGCAGTTCTTTGCGGCGGGCGACCAGTATCAGGTTCAGGCCCCGCGCGGCCAGTTGCCGGGCGATGTCTTCGCCGATGCCACTGGAGGCGCCGGTGATCAGTGCGGTGCTCATGCGTGCTTCCTCGGGTCGGGTGGGGTGGCAAAACAAGCTAGCCACTATGCCGCGCCCCGAGCGTGAAAGGCATTGGCCTGAACGTACAGCATGGGGAGACACCAGTGTGCACGGCCGAGCTGCTACTCGGGTGATAGCACGAGGACCGGCGGAGGATCAGCCTCCTCGGAACCCGACCAGCGCGAACAACGCGCCCTGCGGATCCACGCCTTTAACGATAAAGTCGCCGCCGGGAATCTCATCCGGGCCGTGCAGGATCTGGCCGCCGTTATCGGTGATCGCCTTGATCGCGGCATCGATGTCGGCGGGGCGGAAATAGTAGTGCCACATCGGCACCGGCATGTCGTCGGGCTTGGGCATGACGGCGCCGATCACACCGTTATGGCGGATAAATTCGTAGGCGCCCATCGGGCCCATGTCCATTTCTCCGTCCTTGGTCCAGCCGAACGCCTCGAAGTAGAAGGCTTTCGCCGCCTCGGGGTCGGAGGTGGCCAGCTCGTTCCAGGCGCAGTGGCCCACGCGCGGGCGGTCGGACGCGAACGCCAGGCTGGTGTCGTCGCTGTGGCCCCGTATCACATAGAAGGGCGTGCCCTGCGGGTCGGTCACCATGGCGAGGCGGCCGACCTCGGGAATATCCGTGGCGGGCATCTGCACGCTGCCGCCCAGTTCCGTGACCCTGGCCACGGTCTGATCCACGTCGTCGACGCCGATATAGCCCAGCCACACCGGCCTGGCGCCGCCCTGTTTCATCTCTTCGCTAAGCGGCATCAGGCCGCCGATGGGGCGCCACTCGCCGGTGTCTTCGTCGCGGGCATGGAGAATCCGGTAATCCACGCCGGCCTGGCCGCTATCGGTGACCCGCCAGCCGAGTATGGCGCTGTAGAAGTGCTGCGCCGCGTCGGCGTCGTCGGTGCACAGTTCGTACCAGATAAATTCGCCGTGTTGGTTGGGCATGGTTCGCTTCCTATCGGTTGTGTATCCGATAGTCGAGTCAGCCGGCGATGAATCGACAGCGTGAAGTTTCGTTCTTGCTTACCCACAACATGGTCTATAAAGTAATCATTGACGTTATTTATGGTTTATTAATGGATCATGGCAAAGCCTGATAATCGCCCATATTCCCGCTACAGTCGCGATGCTGCCCACCTTTTGGGCCGGCTGATTCGTCGTGCGCGCATCGAGCAGGGCCTCACCGCCGAGGCCCTGGCGGAGCGCGCCGGGATCTCGCGGGGGCTGGTGCAGCGTATTGAGAAGGGCGAGATGGGCTGCGCAATAGGTGCCGTTTTTGAGGCGGCGGCGATTGTCGGGGTGCCGTTGTTCGAGGCGTCGCCGGCGGAGTTGGCGTCCCGGGTGGCGGAGACGGAGTACACCCTGCGGCTGCTGCCCCGGTCGGTGCGGACGTCCGACAAGGATGTGAAGGATGATTTCTAACGATCACGAAGCCTACGTTTGGGTGTGGCTGCCGGGGCGCACCGAGCCGGTGGTGGCGGGGCGCCTGTACCGGGACGGGGCGCGTCTGGCCTTCAATTATGGCCGGAGCTACCTGGACCGCCCTGACGCTATGCCGCTGTACCTGCCTGAGTTGCCTTTGCAGCGAGGCGCTATAGCGCCTTTGCCTGGCCTGTCGATGCCGAGCTGTCTGCGTGACGGTGCGCCGGACGCCTGGGGCCGGCGGGTGGTTCTGAATCGATTGCTGGGCAATCCGGGGCGCGATACCGATCCTGGCCGGATCGACGAACTCACCTATCTGCTGAACTCCGGTTCGGACCGTCCAGGAGCGCTCGATTTTCAGCACTCCGCGACAGAGTACGTATCGCGCCAGCCCGGCGGGGCAACCTTGGAACAACTGCTGGAAGCAGCGGCTTTGGTGGAGGCGGGTAAATCTTTACCGCCGGCGCTGGATCAGGCGCTGTTTCATGGCAGCTCCCTGGGCGGTGCCCGGCCCAAGGCGGAGATTGAAAGTGGCGACCGAAAATACATCGCCAAGTTTTCCTCCAGCACCGATACCTACAATGTGGTGAAAGCGGAGTACGTGGCGATGCGTTTGGCGGCGGATCTTGGGCTGCAGGTTGCCCCGGTGCAGCTGAAACGGGTCGCGGGTAGGGACGTGCTATTGGTCGAGCGTTTCGATCGTGAGAAAGCAGGTGCGGGCTGGACCCGCAAAGCAATGGTGTCCGCCCTGACCCTGTTCGAGTTGGACGAGATGATGGCGCGCTACGCCAGCTACGAAACCCTGGCCGAGATCATTCGCCACCGCTTCACTGAGCCCACGGTCACCCTGCGCGAACTGTTCGGGCGGCTGGTGTTCAACGTGCTTTGCGGTAACACCGACGATCACGCGCGTAATCACGCCGCTTTCTGGCGCGGTGATTCACTCACGCTCACACCGGCCTACGATATCTGCCCGCAGGCGCGCACCGGCAACGAGGCGTCCCAGGCCATGCTGATCGACGGAAACCGGCGTCTCAGCAACCTCAATGTCTGCCGTGGGGCGGCGAGACATTTTCTGCTGTCCGAGGACGGCGCCAACGAGATCATAGGCGAGCAAATCGCCGGCATACGCGAAACGCTCCCAACCGTGATGGAAGAAGCGGAACTCAGCGAGGTGGATCGACGACTTGTGAGCCAGCGTGTGTTTCTGAATCCGTCGGTGTTTGAGCGTGTGGACTGAAGCGGGTAATCCAAACCCCATAGCCCACCGCGAGCACACCCAGTCCGCCGCCCAGCAGGCACACGCCCAACCAGCCGGCTTGCTGGTAGGCCGCGGCGGAGCCGAGCGAGCCCAGGGCGCCGCCGACGAAGTACAGGAACATGTACCCGGAATTCAGTCGGTTCCGGGCGGCCTCGTCCAGGTTGAAGATCATGTTCATGTTGGTGATGTGCACTGCCTGCAGCGCCAGATCCAGCAGTACGATGCCGGCGACCAGCGCGATCAGGGAGTAGCCGCCCAGGCCCAGCAGCGCCCAGGACACCAGCAGCGCCACCACGCCGAGCACCGTAAGCCGGGCGCCGTGGCCTCGGTCGGTGAGCACGCCGGCGTGGCGGGCGGACAGGGCGCCCATGGCGCCGGCCAGGCCGAACAGGCCGATGGTGGCGTCGGAATAGGACCAGGGCTCGCTGGACAGCAAGAACGCCAGCGAGGTCCACAGCACGCTGAACATGGCGAAGATCAGGCAGCCCAGCAGCGACCGTTGACGGTGCAGCGGGTAGCGCACGAACTGGGCGAATACCGACTTGATCAATTGGCCGTAATGCATGCGTGTGGACTGGGCGTAGCGGGGCAGGGCGCGCCACAGGGCCAGGGTGT
The DNA here is from genome assembly GCA_041624875.1 of Alcanivorax sp. Taxonomy (GTDB): domain Bacteria; phylum Pseudomonadota; class Gammaproteobacteria; order Pseudomonadales; family Alcanivoracaceae; genus Alloalcanivorax. Next base: position 22,026 of record JBFJUC010000004.1, on the reverse strand, counting down.
TCACGAGCATCAGCGCGGCGGCCACCCAGTAGACGGTGTGCCAGTCGCCCAGGCTGGAGAGCGCGCCGGCCACGGTGCGGGCCAGCAGAATGCCCAGCAGCAGGCCGCTCATCACCGTGCCCACCACCTTGCCGCGCTGCGCCACCGGCGACAGGGTGGCGGCGAACGGCACCAGCACCTGGGCCACCACGGAGAACGCGCCAGTGATGGCCGTACCGACCAGCAGGGCGGTCAGGGACCCGGCGGTGGCACTGACCACCAGGCCGGCGATGGCGAACAGCATCATGGTGACGATCAGGCGCCGGCGCTCCACCAGATCACCGAGCGGCACCAGCAGGATCAGGCCCAGCGCGTAGCTGGCCTGGGCCGTGGTGACAATGATGCCGGCCTTGGCGTAGGACAGGCCGAGCTCGTCGGAGATGGTGTGCAGCAGCGGTTGCGCGTAGTAGTTGCTGGCCACCACCAGGCCGGTGGTGGTGGCCATCAGCAGGATCAGCCAGGTGCTGAGGGTGGATTCAGCGGTGCGCTCGGTGTGACTCATCGGGCCTCCTTCGGTGAGGCCGGGAGTGTCGGCGACTCAGTGCCGTCGGGCAAATGGATTCTTTAGATGCCAGCCATCGCTTTTCGAGATGCGCGCCAGCGTCACACCAGGCCGCCATTGGCGCGCAGGGTTTGGCCGTTGATCCAGCCGCCGTCCGGGCCGGCCAGAAAGGACACGGTGTTGGCGATGTCTTCGGGCTGGGCAAGCCGTTCCAGTGGGCTCATGTTCGCCAGTTTTTCCACCAGTTCGTCGCTCTTGCCGTCGAGAAACAGGGCCGTGGCGGTAGGGCCGGGGGCTACCGCGTTGACGGTGATGGACCGGCCCCGCAGTTCCTTCGAGAGGATCGCCGTCATCGTCTCCACCGCGGATTTGGTCGCGGCGTACACGGAGTAGGTGGGCATCTTGGTGCCGACCACGGAGGTGGAGACGTTGACGATGCGCCCACCGTCCCGCATCCGCCGGGCCGCTTCGCGAAGGGTGTTGAAGGTGCCCTTGAAGTTGATGGCGACGATCCGGTCGAACAGGGCGTCGTCGCTTTCCGCCACCGATGCAAGCTGCATGACGCCGGCCGAATTCACCAGCACGGCCACCTCGCCGCAGGTCTGCTCGGCCCGGTCAAAAAGGCGGGCGACCTGGTCCGGCTGGGAGACGTCCGCTTTGGCGGCGATGGCGTGCCCCCCATTGGCTTGAATGTCCGCCACCACTTCGGCGGCGGCTTGCTCGTTGCCGGCGTAGTTCACCACCACGGAGAACCCGTCGGCGGCGAGGCGTTTAGCGACGGCGGCGCCGATCCCGCGGGAGGCGCCTGTCACGATGGCGGCTTTTTCATTAGGCATGCTTTGCCTCCTGTGTTGGTGGCTTCCGTTAGCTTCCCTTTATACCTGGGCCAGCCCGCCGGGGTGTAGCCAGCGCCTGCGTGAAATTTGCCGGATACTGCAAACGGAGCGACAGGCTTGCCCTCGCTCCACCTTCACGCGGGGTCCCTGCTATAGTGGCGACCCGACAACAACAAGGCTGGCGAATGCTGGCGGCAAAGGGAGAGACACCGTGTTCAACCACATCATGATCGGTTCCGGCGACATCGAACGTTCCAAGCGCTTCTACGACGCGGTACTGGGCGTGCTCGGCGCCGGCGAGCCGGTTCGTAACGAAACCCCCGCGGGGATCGTCCGCCTGTTCTATCGGCACGGCGGCAATACGCTCGCCATTACCCAACCCATCAACGGCGAGCCGGCCACCGGCGCCAACGGCGGCACCATCGGCTTCAAGTGCGATTCCCCGGAGCAGGTGAAAGAGCTGCACGACGTGGCGGTGGCCCACGGCGGCACGTCCGTCGAGGACCCGCCGGGCCTGCGCGAAAGCGCCATGGGCGCCATGCACCTGAGCTACGTGCTCGACCCGGACGGCAACAAGCTTTGCGGGCTGTACCGCGTTAAGTAAAACCTCACCGGCATGGAATTGGCCGCCGGAACGGGCCAGGTGTATTGACCGGCCCGTTCCACATCACAGGGAGGCATGATGTGGGAATTCAGTAAGGTTCTGGCTCAGGGACTGGAAAAGGGCGATGTCCTGCTGGTCATCGCGGTGAGCCTCGTCCTTGTGGTTATGAATGTTCACAAACTCTCCTCCTTTCTTATGGAGCGTAAGCGGCACCGGCTAAAGAGCGTGGAGATCGCTCTACGATCCGAACATGTGCAAGGTTTGGAAAGGGAGTGTTTGAAAGAGCGGGCCGCCACGGAGCATTTCTATGCGGCCACGGGCATCATGATGGAGACCGCGCCGCGTCAGACGCTGCTCAGGATCTACGAGCGCAGCGGCGGGCGCGTGCAGTTTGTTCACTTTAAGCGTGCCGCCTCATACTTTCACTATGAGCATGGCGACTTTGAAGTACGGCTTGGCCGTCTTGAGCGCTGGTTCATGCAGTTGGGGTTATGTATCGGTATCCCTTTGTTCGCCTTTTCCTTCGCGCTGCTTTTCATGACCCTCTTTTGGGTGTTCCTACTGGGTAGTGAGCCATGGGTACCTTGGCGTACCTGGTTGTTAATCAGCGTCGTGGGTTGGGCCATGGCTATATCAAGCCGGTCAGCCTATTCGGCGCACTGTATCCTTAAGGAGATGAAGCGCCAGTCCGAGACGGACAAGCTTGATGAGGACGTTTAAGTCACAGGGAGTTGGCGGGTATGGAAGCGATCTTTTTCAACGGCTGGTCGGTGCTGGGCCGCACGCTGCTGATCGGCGTGCTGGCCTATGGGTCGCTGGTATTCATGCTGCGGGTGTCCGGCAAGCGGACACTGGCGAAGATGAACGCCTTTGATCTGGTGGTCACGGTGGCGATCGGCTCGACGCTGGCGACCATCGTGCTGAGCAAGAGCGTGGCGCTGGCGGAGGGTTTGCTGGCGTTGGCGCTGCTGATCGGCATGCAGTTTGCCATTTCCTGGTCGAGCACGCGCATGCCGTGGCTGCGCCGGGTGGTCACCGGCGAACCGCGCCTGTTATTGCGCGACGGGACCGTGCTCGACGACGCTCTGCGCGACGCCCGGGTGACTCGCGAAGAAGTGTGCGCGGCGGTGCGCTCCGCCGGCATCGGCGCGCTCGGCGACGTCGCCGCCGTGGTGTTGGAAACCGACGGTTCCTTCAGCGTGATTGCCGGTAAACCTGGCGCCGCCCTGTCCAGTCTTGAAGGCGTCAGATAGCACCGGCCGCCGCTTAAAACCGGTCCGCCCGATAGGGCGCCATATCCACTTCCGTCGTTTCCCCATCCATCATTCGCGCGATCAACTTGCCGGTAATCGGCCCCATGGTGAAGCCCTGGTGCCCGTGCCCGAACGCCAGCCACAGGCCCGGCAGGCCGGGGGCCGGGCCGATCACGGGTTTCATGTCCGGGGTGCAGGGGCGGGCGCCCATCCAGGGTTGCGGGTCGAGGCGGTCGCCGAGGGGAAACAACATTCGCGCCACTGCTTCGGCGGCGTCGAGTTGCTGGTAGTGGGGCTGGGCGTTGTGGCGGGCCAGCTCGGCGCCGGTGGTGAGGCGGATGCCGGCGCGCATGGGGGCGAGCAGGTAGCCGGTTTCGGAATCCATCAGCCAGTGGCGCAGGCGGGCGTTGTCGAGCGTGGCGTAGTGCATGTGGTAGCCGCGTTTCACGAACAGCGGCACATGCGGGCCTTGCTGGTCGAGCCATGGCGCGGACCAGGGGCCGAGGGCCAGCACCACCTGCTCGGCGGCGCACGTTTCTCCGCCGACCACGGCCCGCCAGCCGTTACCGTGGCGTGATAGCTTTTCCAGCGGCGCCTGGATAACGTGCCCGCCCTGTTGCTGAAAGTGCTCGGCGTAGGCGGCCACCAGGGCGCCGGGATCGGTGGCGGTCCAGGGCTGGGTCCAGTGGATGGCGCCGGCGAGACCAGCGGCCAGGTCCGGTTCTTCTTCAGCGAGCGCGGCGCTGTCCAGCACGCGATAGGTGACGTCGTACTCGGCGGCGTCCTGTTCGGCCTGCCGGCATTCCGCGTCCAATGCTTCGGCGGTGCGGAACACTTCCAGGTAGCCGTCCTGACGGATCAGATCCCCGGCGCCGGCGGCGTCGATCATTTCCGCGTGGGCGTCGCGGGCGCGGGTGATCAGCGCCGCGTATTCCGGAACGATGCGCGCGTAGCGCTCCGGCGCCGAATTGCGCCAGTACTGAAACAGGGGCAGGGCGGCACGCAGCATGCCGTAGGGCTGGTAGCGGATATCCACCTGCCGGTTGGGCAGCACCCGGGTCAACGTCGCCAGATCGCGGGGGAAGCGATAGGGCCGCACGGCCTCGCGCTGGATAATGCCGGCGTTGCCGAACGAGGTCTCGCGCCCCGGCGGGTTGCGGTCCACCAGGGTGACCCGGTGGCCGCGTTGCAGCAGGTGCCAGGCGGTGGAAACGCCGACCATGCCGGCGCCCAGAACCAGAATGTCGCGGGCCATGTTTGCTCCTGTTATGGACACCCAGGAGACCATAGAAGGCCGGCCCGGCACTAGCGTCTTCGTCCGCTTGCCCGCCGGTCCGGCAAGGCCGTTTTGAGGGCGGCGGGCGTCTTTACCGCAAAGTCAGAGAACGTCGAGACCGTGACGGCGCCGGTTGACAGCGAACGGCGATCTGGCACGCTTCAAATCAACCGAAAAACCAAACGGCTGTAAGGGACGATGGCGAACAAGGACACCCACTCTCAATTTAAAGCGCGATTGCGTCGCCCCAAAAAACCGGGCGACGGCGAGGCTTGGGCCTTCGTGGTTTTGCCCAAGGACGCCAGCGCGAAGCTGCCCCGGCGCGGGCGGACTTCCGTGGACGGCACCCTCAACGGCACACCGTTCAGCGCGTTGTTATTGGAGCCGGACGGCCAGAAAAGCCATTGGCTGCGGCTGGATAGCGGCCTGCTGGACGCGTCCGGCGCCGAGCCTGATGAGGTTGCTGAGTTCGAGATCGCGGCCGTGGCGCAGGAGCCTGAACCGGAACCTCCCGAAGACCTGCGGAAGGCCTTACAGGCGTCCCCGGAAGCGCTCGCGACCTGGGAAGCCACCACCACCCTGGCGCGGGTCGATTGGATTCACTGGGTGGTGACCGCCAAGCAAGCGAAGACGCGCGCCAAGCGGATCAGCGACGCCTGCGACAAGCTGGCGTCCGGCGAAAAGCGGGTGTGTTGTTTCGATACGTCCGGGTTCTACAGCAAGGCCCTGAAAGCGCCGGAAGCTGAGGCGTAGCGACTTGGGCGCCGCTGCGGGGCGTGTTCCCGCCCTTCGGATTGCGGCACTATAGGGCCACCCCTTTACCGCCCGGAGACACACAACAATGATAATGCTGATTCTCGGTTTGGTGCTTTTTCTTGGTATTCACTGCGTGGGCTTCGCCCCGGAATGGCGGCAGCGCCGCGTCGACCGTATGGGCCTCTTGCCCTGGAAAGGGCTCTACAGCGTCATCGCCGTGGCCGGTTTCGTGTTGATTATTCTCGGCTTCCAGCGGGCCCGGCTGGACCCGGTGGTGTTGTACGCCTCGCCGGTCTGGTTGAACCACCTGAACGCGCTCTTCACTCTGGTCGCCTTCATTTTGCTGGCGGCCGCCTACGTGCCGGCCAACCATCTGCGCGCCAGAATCGGCCACCCCATGGTCGTGGCCACCAAGGTCTGGGCGTTCGGCCACTTGCTGGCCATCGGCCTGTTGCACGATGTCGTGCTGTTCGGCGCGTTTCTGGTCTGGGCGATCGTGGCTTTCGCCAGGTTGCGTCGCCGTGACCGGGCCCGAGGCGTAACCCATGCGGCCGGCACACTCAAGGGCAACCTGATCACGCTGATCGCGGGCGTGGTGACCTGGGCGCTGTTCGCGTTCTGGCTGCACGGCGCTTTGATCGGCGTGCGGCCGTTCGGCTGAGAAGAACCCGGGGCGCGTAGCGCCCCATCATGCGCTCATTACCCACGTCGGCTGACCGTGCGGACTTTGCCGCTGTTGCCACCACCACAGTAGAAGTGGCCGTTGCCGTCGTAGGTCAGCCCGGAGACATGAACGCCTTCGGGCAGGTCGAGGCGCTCCAGCACTTCGCCGGTCTCCGAATCAATGTGCCGCAGGTCGGCGTCGTCGCCTTCCCAGGTGCCGTGCCAGAGTTCGTCGTTGATCCAGGTCACGCCGGTGACGAAGCGGTCGGATTCAAGAGTGCGCAGCACTTCGCCGGTTTCCGGGTCCACCTGATGGATTTTCTTTTTACGGTATTGGCCGACCCACAGCGAGCCTTCCGCCCAGGCCATGCCGGAATCCTCGCCGTCGCCGGGGGCGGGCAGTGTGGCGAGGATGGCACCGGTTTTCGGATCGATCTTTTGGATCTGCCTTTCGGCGATCTGGTAGAGGTGGGTGCCGTCGAAGGCGGTGCCGGCGTCGGCGGCCACGTTCAGGCTGTGCTGTATTTCGCCGCTGTCCGGGTCGAGGGCCTCAAGCTTGTCGCCGGTGGCCAGCCACACGTGGCGGCCGTCGTAGTCGATGCCGTGGATGGTGGGCGCGCCGGGGAAGGGGCCGTACTCCCGGGTGATGGCCGCTTTGGATTGTTTCATGTCGATATCCTCCTTGTTGGTTTTGGCCATCCTAGCCGCCGGGCAGTGGCGCGGTGAGTAACAAGGTTGTCGTGAATCCGAGCACCGGTGAGGCCACCCAGCGGCGCGCGCGGCCTTGCCCCAGAGCTTCCACTTTGCCGGCGTCCGCCAGGGCGTCCAGCGCCCGTTGCACGGTGCGCTGGCTGGTGCCCAGCGCCAGCGCCAGGGCGGAGCTGGACCAGGCTTCGCCGTCGGACAGAAACGCCAGTATCGGTGCGTGCTTGTCTTCCACCGGTCGGGCCAACACCGCCACGTTGCCGGTGGTTAGCGGCTCCAATTTAAAGCCCTGGCGGGTGGCGTGCAGCCGGGCCAGCGGGCGTAGCGCTTTGCGCAGCCGGCCGATTTCCACGCGCAGGCGCGCCCGGTGGGATTCCTCCACCTGGCGCAGGCGGAAGGCGCGCTCGATCAAGGTGTCGCGGCGGGCGTCGCCGGGCCAGGCTTCAGCCAGCGTGCGCGCCAGGGTGAACAGCACCGGCCGCGTCGCCAGTTCGATCACGGTGCCGGCCTGGCGCACGCTGTAGCGGCAGGCGTCCACCACCAGGCTGGGCGAGGCGAACAGTGCTTCCACGTCATCGAGCCGTACGGGTCTTTCGTCACCCCGTGCCACCAGTCGCGCCGCCGGCGCCTGCAGCACCCGAGCGATTTTATTCACTTCGTTGATGAGCGCGGCAATGCCCGAGCGGCGCGCCGCTTGCCCGGCTTGGTCCAGCGCTGCGCGCGCGGTCCCTGTGTCGAGCCGGCGCAACGCGATGCCGGCGGCGGCCAGTCCGTGGGTGGCCTGTAAGGCCGGTGGCAGGATGTCGGGGTTGAGTGTGTCGAGCTGTTCCCCGGCGTCGTCCAGCCGGCCGATCAGCAGCAGGCGGTGAATCGCCAGATAGCGGGCGTGCGCGGCGTTCACGGTATCGCCGTGGCGCTGCAGCGTGTCCCGGGCGGAATCCAGCGCCTTGGACGAGGCGTGCAGATCGCGGGCGGCGAGCGCCACCTCCGCTTCGGCTACCACGCAGCGGGCGCGCGCCACCGTTTCCTTTGCCGCGAACGCCCGCGCTGCCCGTCACAATAGCGCCCTGGCGCTGGCGAGGTCGCCGAGCTGCGCCATGGCGATGCCGCGCAATGCCAGCGCCGGTGCATCGTCGCGCAGTGCGATCTGGTTGAGCGCGCGCAGCGGGTCGCCGCCGGCGAGCGCCCGCGCGGCGGCTGAAATCAGCGAATCCATCCGGGTATCATCCTGCCTTTGTACCTGGGGCGACTGTACAGCCGCTGCCCTGTCTTTTATAACCGCAATGAGCCTGACCGTCCCGAACCCATGGAAGAATCGCGAGGTAAACCATGAAAGTGAAACGCATCATGGCCAATACGGCCACTGCCGATCTGGACAAAGCCGACCGCTTTTACGGCGACATCCTGGGCCTGGAACGGCTGATGGACCACGGCTGGTTCCGCACCTACGGTTCCCATGAAACCATGATGGTGCAGGTCAGTTTCGGGTCCGAGGGCGGTTCGGGCACACCGGTCCCTGATTTATCCATTGAGGTGGACGATCTGGAAGGCGCCTTATCCCGGTTCAAGCAGGCCGGTGTGCCGATTGAGTACGGCCCGGTCAGCGAGCCCTGGGGCGTGCGTCGCTTCTACGTGCGCGACCCGTTCGGCAAGCTGCTCAATATTCTGCAGCACGAGTGAACCTCGTGGCGCGCCGGGTTACCTAATGTCCACCTTGTTTGGCACGAAAGGCCCGTTACACGGCTGTTTCGCCCCGCCATGATGGCCTCTGACTTGGAAAAGAGGCCGATTATGCAAATCGATACGAGCACGCCGGTGATGGTCACCGGCGCCACCGGCTATGTGGCAGGGCGTCTGATGGAGCGATTGCTGGAAGAGGGTGTCACCGTGCACGCCGCGGTGCGCAACCCGGACGACAGCCGCAAATTGCAGTATTTGAACGCCATCGCCGAAAAGACGCCGGGCACTATCCGCTACTTCAAGGCGGACCTGCTCTCACCCGGCGCCTACGCCGAGGCCATGGCCGGCTGTTCAGTGGTGTTTCACACCGCGTCGCCGTTCACCACCACGGTGAAGGACCCGCAGAAAGAGCTGGTGGAACCGGCGCAGCTGGGCACCCGCAATGTGTTGGAGACCGTCAACAACACGCCGTCCGTGAAACGGGTGGTGCTGACCAGCAGCTGCGCGGCGATCTACGGCGACAATGCGGACCTGAAGCACACCACCAACGGCGTGTTCACCGAAGCGGACTGGAACACCAGTTCGTCCCTGAGCCATCAGCCCTACGCCTACTCCAAGACCGTGGCGGAAAAAGAGGGCTGGAAGATCGCCGACGCCCAGGAGCGTTGGGATCTGGTCACCATCAACCCATCCCTGGTGATCGGCCCGGGCATCAACCCCAACGCCACCTCCGAAAGCTTCGACATTCTGCGTCAGTTCGGTGACGGCACCGCCCGCCCTGGCGTGCCGGATGTGGGCATCGGCGTGGTGGACGTGCGCGAAGTGGCCGAGGCGCACCTGCGCGCCGGCTTCCTGCCGGAGGCGAACGGCCGCTACATTCTTTCCGGCCACGACACCGACTTTCCGGAGATCGCCGCCGTGCTGCGCCGCCGTTTCGGCAAGAAATACCCGATTCCCAAGCGCACCCTGCCCAAGGCCGCCGTGTGGCTGTTCGGGCCGGTGGTGAACAAAACCCTCACCCGCAAGTTCGTCAGCCGTAATGTCAATTTGCCCTGGCGAGCCGACAACAGCCGCAGTCGCGATCAGCTCGGTATTCAGTACCGGCCGCTGGACGAGTCCCTGAATGAATTTTTCCAGCAGCTGGTCGATAGCGGTCAGCTGAAAACATAACGAGGCGGCGCCGCACACTGACTTCCAAGATCCGGTCAGTGTGCGAGGCCTCCTGATCCCGCCTTGCACACCGATAAGTGCCTACCTGCCAGCGAGCCAATCTCTGACAACAGATTCCGTGTGTTGCCGACATCGCTTGAGATTGTGTCGCCCTAGAGTGTGTGGAGGGCTGATAAGCCGTCCTTTCAATTTATACGCAGGTAACGTACAGTATGGACGCTGTGTTCGTGGAACTGGCGCCGTTTCGCCGCCATCGCGCCTTGTACCTGGGCGATGACGCCTATCGGTCGTTACAGCAGCTCTTGATGTCGCGCCCGGAGGCGGGCGCCCGAATGCGCGGGACCGGCGGGCTTCGTAAGTTGCGCTTCGCCGATGAACGCCGAGGCAAGGGCAAGCGCGGAGGTTTGCGCGTTATCTATTACTGGTGGCACGGCGGTCGTCAGTTTTGGTTGTTCACGCTTTACGACAAAGACGAAGCGAGTGACCTGACCGCTGAGCAACGAACGGCGTTGAAAAGGATGCTGCACGTAGAAACAAAGGCCAGGAGCGGCTTATGAAACGGGATCTGTTTGCTGAACTGAAAGAGGGGTTCGCGGAGTTGGAAGCCGCGCGCCACGGGAAACTCACCCTGCGCGACCAGCCCGCGCGCTGGGCGCCGGTGGCCGGCTTTGATGCCCGGGAATTGCTGGCGCTGCGTGAGAAGCTGGGCCTGTCCCGGGCCGTGTTCGCCACCTATCTGCGCACCAATCCCCGCACGCTGGAAAACTGGGAGCAGGGTCGGGCCAGGCCGAACGCCCAGGCCGCCATCCTGCTCCGTCTTATCCAACAGTACCCCGATACGCTGGAGCGCCTGGCGCGCCTTTAACGGCGCACCGGCGGCGGGGCGGTGCTGGAACCGGCGGACATCCAGAGTCCGCGCGGTATCGCCATATTGGCGGCACGGGGCCATCCCGGGGCGGGGTGTCGCTGTCGGGAGATTGCTCTAAACTTCACTTTCATGTCCCCCGACGATGAGGCCGGCTATGCCCATTGACTCTGATTCCGCCACTGGAGAGCCCGGTGCCGATACCACACAACGTGATGAGCTGGCGGTGTTGTCGCTGCACTCCCTGGCCAGACTGTTCGAAACGCTTCCCGAAGCGGTGGTGGTGGCGGATCGCGATCGTCGAGTGATCTATATTAACGCGGCGGCGGAAGCGCTGTTCGGGCATACCTTGCAGGCCTTGCAGGGTCGGAAAACCGAGACGTTGTACGCGGACCGGGCCGACTTTCTTAATCTGGGCAAGGAACGTTATAACCCGAATGCCAACCCGGTTTTTTCAGCGTACCGGGTGTTATACCGGTGTTCCGACGGCTCCACGTTTTTGGGGCAAACGTCGGCAGGGGGGTTGGCTAACGCTCAGGGTGAAACCCAGGGTTACCTGGCTTTGGTCCGGCCCGTCCGCTCCGCGGAACAGTCCGTGGACACGTTGCAGCGGTTGCACGCCATTACCGCCGATCCCGAACGGGACCACGACGCTCGAATGGGCGCTCTTCTGGAGCTGGGTGCCCGGCACTTTGGTTTGGATCTGGCGATTCTTTCGAGCATCCAGGGTGAAGTGTATCGTGTCGAACATTGCCATGACCCGGGCGGTGGTCTATCGCCCGGAGCCACCTTTGATCTGAGCGGCACCTACTGCGTGCACGCCCTTGAGGCATCGCGGCCGGTGGGCTTTCACCACGCTGGGCGAAGTGAGATCCGCACTCATCCCTGTTATCGGGACTTCGGGCTGGAAGCGTATATCGGCAGCCCGGTTCACGTGGACGGCCAGATTTTCGGCACCCTGAATTTTTCGTCGCAGAGCGCCTGCGAACCCTTTACCCGCGACGATCTGGTGTTCATGCAGTTGCTGGCCGACACCGTTGGCTACGAAATTCAGCAAAATGCGATGCAGGATCGGTTGAGAGTGTTGGCCCGTACCGATGAACTCACCGGCCTGTCCAACCGGCGCGCGGTGATGGAATCGTTGCGTTGGCAGATGGCGCACTCATTGCGCTCCGGCTTACCGCTGACCGTTATGTCGCTCGATCTGGATCATTTCAAAGCTATCAATGATACCTGGGGCCACGCGGCCGGCGATCACGTGCTGCGCGGCTTCTCCGAGCTGCTTGGCAGGGTGACTCGCGAGGTGGATCTGTGCGGCCGGCTTGGTGGGGAGGAATTCATCGTCGTGCTGCCGGACACGGACACGCGCGGTGGCCGTGTGGTGGGCGACCGGTTGCGTCGTTGTCTGGCGGAGACCCCGATGCCGGTGTCGGAAAGCGAATCGATCGATGTCACGGTCAGCGCGGGTCTGACCTCGCTGCAGGCGGAGGATACTCTGGAATCGATCCTTCAGCGCGTGGACCATGCCCTGTATCAGGCCAAGCAGAGCGGCCGTGATCGTTTGTGTGTTGCGCAGCAGTAGCGCGGACTTCGATGCAGGGTTAATGTCGGTGTCCTTTCCATTGGAACCGGGAGTCCTCGCATGAAACACCAAGCCCTTTTTATGCCCTGGCTGTTGATCGTCGCCCTGTTGATGAGCGGCTGCCAAGGCCACACCAGCCACGCTTCGTCGGCGAACCCGGGTCTCCAGGTCGAACAGCTTGAGCCTGGCGTCTGGATGCACACCTCCTACAACACCTTCGACGGCGTGGTTTACCCCTCCAACGGCCTGATCGTGCGTGAAGGCGATCATCTGGTGCTGCTGGATTCCGCTTGGGGCGCCGAGGCCACCGAAGAGCTGCTGGTCTGGATCGACGAAGAGATCGGTTTGCCGGTGGACCGGGCGCTGTCCACGCATTTTCACAGCGACCGTACCGGCGGCGTGGCGGTGCTTGAAGCCGCGGGCATCCCGGTCTGGTCGCACCCGATGACGCAACGCCTGAGCGCCGAAGAGGGCAACCCGGTGCCGCCCAACGCCTTGAAGGGTATTGAGGCCCCAGGCAGCACCACCGGTTTCGGCAGCATAGAAGTGCTCTACCCCGGCGGCGGCCATGCCCGCGACAACATCATGGTGTGGCTGCCCGAGCAGAAAATGCTCTACGGCGGCTGCGCGGTGCGCGAGCTGGCCACCGATAATCTGGGCAATACCGCCGACGCGGACCTGGCCCACTGGCCGCAAGCGATCCGCAATGCCCAGGCGCGGTACCCCCAGGCGGAAACGGTCATCCCCGGCCATGGAGAGCCCGGTGGCCCGGAACTGCTCGAGCACATGCACGCGCTGTTCGAATGAATCATGGGTGGTCAGCGGCACCCCGACAAGGACGGTTTTATGATCAATGATGAGGTGCGGCGGGATATCCAGGGCCGCCTGCGGACCATCGAAGAAGAGTACGACGTGCGCGTGCTGTTTGCGGTGGAATCCGGCAGCCGGGCCTGGGGATTTCCCTCACCGAACAGCGATTACGACGTGCGCTTTATCTATGCCCATCCCCGCGAATGGTACCTGTCGCTGGATCTGGAGGAGCGCCGTGATGTCATCGAATGCGAGATCGTCGACGATATGGATCTCAGCGGCTGGGATATCCGCAAGGCTTTGAAGTTGTTCCGACAGTCCAACCCGTCGTTCGTGGAATGGCTGCATTCGCCGATCGTGTACCGGGACGAGGCCGGTTTTGCCGAACGGGCGAGGGCACTATTACCTGACGTCTACGATGTGAACAAAGGCGTGCATCATTATTGGAGTATGGCGGACAAGAACTATCGCGGCTATCTGAAAGCGAAGCTGGTGCCGCTGAAGAAATACTTTTACGTGCTGCGTCCCTTGTTGGCGATCCGCTGGCTGGAACGTTACCGCTCGCCGGCGCCGGTTGAATTCGAGCGTTTGCGGGCGCTGGTGACTGACGATGAAACGGTGGATAAAGAAGTCACCCGCTTGCTGGCGAGAAAGCAGCGCAGTCAGGAAAAGGAATTTGTTCCGGTGATGGCGGTGCTGAACGATTTTATTGAAAAAGAGCTATCACGGCTTTCACGCTACCAGGGCAAGGCGGCGCCGGGCAGTGGTGACCTGCGCGGCCTGAACACGTTGTTTCGCGACTGCCTGGATAGGGCTTCCGACGCCTGATCACCAAGGGCCGGAGGGTCTGCTCAACGCGTCCCGGCCGTGGCCGCAACGCGCTGGGGTCCGGGTGCCGGTTCGGCGGGCAACTCCAGCAACTCGGTGAGAAATTCCCGCCAGACTTTATAAATCATAAAACGCCCGAGACCGGGGAAACTTCGGAAGCGCGCGTTGGGCAAATCCCGGGCCAGCCCGCGGGCGCTGCCGAGGGAAATGATGCGGTCGTCTTCGCCGTGCCAATGCAGGATCGGTACCTGGATCTGTTTCAGGTCCACCAGCCAAGGGTGCTGCATGCGGATGTATTCGTCGATCAGGATGCGCGCGCCCTGGAAGTGGCTGGCATGCATGCGTTCGATCAGGCGCGCCAGCAAGTCCGGGTCGTTGAGCACCGCCTGATCGTCCGGGCACAGCGACTTGGCCAGGCGGGCCAGGTATTTTTCCGGGGAGCGCCGTACACCGCGCAACGCCAGGCGGCCCACCAGTACAAACAGGCGCGGGTCCTTGCGGAAGATGCGCAGAAACATGGCGTGAATGCGGTCGAGCTTGTCCAACTCGAAGTGCTCAATGGGCACGGTGCTGGCCAGCAGGCCGAGTCGGTCGAAGAGATCGGGGTGCAAGGCCGCGGCGCAGAGTGCGTAGGGGCCGCCGCCGCAGTACGCCGCCATCGGCGGTCGCTGCAGGCCCAGGTGGTTGCACAGGGCGCGGATGTCCGGGCCGAAGTCGCGGAATTCCATGTCCGGTCGGGCGGTGGAGAGTCCGTAGCCGGGGCGCACGATCAGGATCATGCGCAGGCCCTTCGCCCGGTACCAGTCCTCGAAAAGGCGGTGGTCGGGCAGGGCGCTGCCCAGGTTGTCCAGGGTCAGTACGGCTCGCCCCGCCGGGTCGCCGTATTCGAACCAGCTCAACACGCGGCCATCGGCCAGGGTCAGGGTGTGTTCGGGTGTGCGGCGCAAGGCCGGGGGCTGGGCTGCCTGCACCAAAGCGTGGCCCATCGCCTGGCTCACCAATTGCACCTGGCTGTTGGCGTCCAGTTTCGCCATGGTGGACTTGAGCTGGCTGCGAGCGGTGTGCACGCTGATCGAGAGCAATTCAGCGCTTTGGTTGAGGTTGCCGATCTTACAGAGCAGATGCAGCAGACGCGATTCCGCGTGCGTGATCGGAAAAATGGCCTTCAGGGATTCCGGTGACGGCGTCACCACGCTGTGGCCGGCCAGCACCCAGACGATGGTGCGGACTCTGGCGATAGTGCCTGGCGCGTCGGATTTCTTGACCGGCAGGCAAAGCAAGGTCACCGCGTCACGCTGGGACGTAATCAGCTGGGTGTGCCGGCCGGCGGCCAGGCTATGAACCCGTTTCAGGCCCTCTTTCAATGCCCGGTCGGCAAAGCGCAGGGCGCCGTCCGGCAGCAGCTCAATGGGCGCTTGGGTGAGGGCCTGCCGTGCCGCCGGGTTGCATTCCAACGCGCGCATCCGCTCGTCGAGCATCAGCATCGGCCAGGGCATCTGGTTGTACATGCTGTTGAGAATCTGGGTGCGGTCCTCAAGAGCGTGCATATAAGCGCTGCTGCGCACCGCCCGTTCCAGGTGCCCGATCAATTGCTCCACTTGCATGGGCGCGCCGTTGGCGTCGCTCGGTGGGTTGTCGTCGGTCCAGCCGGTGATGGTGTCGAGCAAATCCATCCAGTCGCCGGGGGACAAGGCGGTTTCGTAGATCCGACCGATCAGGTCGTTATTCTCATCCTGCAAGGCGACGGCCCCGGATTCGGCAAGGTGGTTGTCCGGATCATAGGAAGCGCGCGCCGGGAGCGCAACGAAAAAGACCCCGGGGGCCGGGGTCAAAGGGTGCGGCGAGGCCGAAGCCCGCCGCGGGGGTACGCTTACTCCGTGACGTCGATCAGTACCACCAGGCCCAGCTCGTTGGGGTCGCCGCCCTGCGGAACCCAGCGGGTGGTGAACACGCCCAGGCTGGCGTCCTGGTTGAAGAAGCCTTCCATGATATTGCCGCCGTCCTGGTCGGAGAGGGTCAGGGTGGTGGCGCCGTTGGCGGCGATAGCCACGGTCAGAGGGGTGTTTACCGTATCGCTTTCGACGGAGAGATCGCCGCCGAGGCCGGTCTTATGGACTTCCGTGAAGTCCCCGGCCAGGGTGCCGGCGGTATTGCTGGTCAGGGTCACGTAGCTGTTGAACTGGCTGTTGATCATATCGATGTCACTGGTGCCGTTACCGACCCCTTCCAGGGCAACGGACAGCAGCATTAAGCGATATTTCTTTCCGCTCAGGTCGGGGGCACTTTCAGGCAGCTTCACCATCAGGGTTTTGTTGAACTGTGCCCAAACGTTCTCATTGTTTTCCGTTTCCGCGAAGGCGATGAAATCGAAGGCGTCGTTCACAAAGCCGTCGGTGGGCACGGGTTGGCCGTCCTCGCTGCCGGCGGAAACAACGTCGCCGTCGGCGGTGATGTCGATGGTCTCGCCGCTGGTGCCGCTTTCGGTAAGAGCCTGGTAGGTGCTGCCGGTACCTTCCAGGCCCACGCGATGGCCGGTGGCGTCGCCGTAATCGAAGGTGCCGTCGCCATTGAAGGTGATCACGTTGACCTCGGTCTGCAGTTCGATCACACCGGTTTGCGCGTAGGTTTCCAGGAACACGCGGCCGAAGTCGCCGCTGAGATCCGAATCGCTCATCTCGGACGGTGAGCGGGCGAACACTTCCAGGGCGCGGAATACCTCATCGCCACGGCGGTCATCGGGGTTGAGGGCGTCCGGCTCTTCGTCGCCGTTGGTGTCGGTGGTGCCGTAGCGTACCGCCGCTTCCTGGGACAACAGAAAGAACAGGCCTTTGCTTTTTACCTGTTGCAGATTGTAGATCACCGACGGATAACGGAACGCGTTGTCGCCGTTGACCTCTTCTTCGAAGGCCCCTTCGATGGACAAGATGCCGGAGTCGGTAAGCGTGCCGCTGAGGCTCTCGGAGTCAGTGTCGATATCCGTCTCGTAGTAGATCGACCCGGTCGCCACGCTCATGCCGGAAAAATTTGAGTAGGCGCTTTCTTCGCCTTCCAGGGTGATCGCCACGGTATCGCCGCCGCCATCGGCGAAGTTGAACTGACTGCGCCACATATCGTTGGCGAAGGTGCCGAAATTGTTGTTGTCGCTGTCGTGGAGGCCGAGGCTGAAGGCCGCGCTTCGGTAATCGCCGATCACGCTGTCCACGTCGCCGGGTTGCTCTTTGATTACCGCTACCTGCTGCTCGACGAACTCGCCCACTTCCTGGTCCAGTTTGGCGAGCATCTCACTGAGATCGTTGCCGGCGGTGAGATCAAACGTATCCACTTTGCCGCTCAGGGTAACGACGTCGTTGACCACCAGTTGGTTCAGGTCGGCGCCTTCCTCAATGAACTTGCGCAGCACGAATTCCGATACCGGGTTGATGTTCACTGCTTGATCCACCACCTGGGCGCGCATCTCGGTGCCGGTGCCGGTAATCCGCACAATCAGGTTGCCCGCCAGGTTCACGCCTTCGGGGAGCGTCAGACGGTAGTCGCCGGTGATCGAGGTGACGGTTTCCGCCAGCACGTCGCCCACCGGGTTGCCGGCGTTATCCACCCGCAGTAGCTCGACGGTGGCGCCGCCGACCGGATCGAGGCCGGTGATGGCCGCGTGTGCGGACGGAATCAGCGCGTTCAGCGCCAGTTCAAAAACGCTTGGGGCGGGATGCAACGCCACGGCGCCGGCCGGTGCCGTGGCGGTGCCGCTGATGGTGCGCGAGGTGGGGTCACCGCCGCCGCCATCGCTGGATGAGGAGGAACCGCCTCCGCAACCCGCCAAGATCGTGGCCGATGCCACGCATGCAATGAGGAATAACGCTGCTTTTTTCATGGTTGCCCTTCCGATGTCCAATCAGGTTTGATCGAGCCTAGGGCGTTTGATTAATGGGCACATACCCCATATGGGCTAAACCGTAATCGATTGTGGGTGGGGGCCTTTAAATCCCTGTTTCCATCGCCACGCAGGGTTATGAGTAAGCAACACAAGGAGACAAGTCATGGACGACGGTCATCAACCGCAGGCTGTCCCTGGCACTATGAAGGCCATGGTGCTCACAGGCCACGGCGGCGTGGACAAGCTGGTCTACCGCGACGATGTGACCGTGCCGCGGCCCGCGTCGGGCCAAGTGCTGGTGCGCGTCACCGCCACCGCCAAGAACAACACCGACCGCAAGGCCCGCGAAGGGCTATACCCCACCAAGGACAAGGATGAAGTGGCGTCGTTTCAGATGGGCGGTTCGGCCACGCTCACCTTTCCCCGTATCCAGGGTGCCGACGTGGCCGGGCGGATCGCCGCGGTGGGCGACGGCGTGGACTCGGCGCGCATCGGTGAGCGCGGCCTGCTGGACTTCAACCTCTACCCGGACGGCCGCCGCGACATCAACCTGACGCCGGACTACTACGGCCACGGCGCCGATGGCGGCTTTGCCGAGTATGTGGCGGTGCCCTCGGATCAATTCCACACCGTGGACCAACCGAATCTGGCCGACGCGGAACTGGCGGCCATGGGAATGTGCTCTTACCAGACCGCCCTGCACATGCTCACGTCCGCCGATGTCGTGGCCGGGGAACGGGTGCTGGTCACCGGCGCCAGCGGCGGCGTGGGCACAGCGCTGATCCAGCTGTGCCGCGTCAAGGGCGCCATCCCCTATGCGCTGAGCACGCCGGACAAGGCGGACGCCCTGCGTGATCTGGGCGCGGAAGCGGTGCTCGACCGCTCTGATATGGACGGTTTCACCGACCGGGTTCGGGCGCTCACCGGCGGTGCGCCCCTGGACGCGGTGATGGACCTGGTCGGCGGTGACATGACCGACCGCTTCATCGACGCCATGATCTTCGACATGAAGGCGCGCCACAGTTATCCGCGTCTGAGCATCGCCGGGGCCAGCGGTGGCAACCTGAGCGAGATCATGTGGACGCGCATTTACCTGTATCAAGTGCAGCTGTTCGGCGTGTCCCACGGCACCCGCGAAGAAGCGGAACAACTGATCGACTGGATCCGCTCCGGCGAGCTCAAGCCGGTGCTGCACGCCGCCTTCAAACTGTCCGACCTGCATTGGGCGGAGGACTACTTCGTCAGCCGCGGCAATAACTTCCTCGGCAAGATTGTCATCGTCCCCGACAGTCAGTGGGCGGACTTCGGCGAACCCTTCGCGTTAAAGGAGGCCCCCTGATGCGCCAGGAGCTAAGCCTGAAACTCATGGACACCCACGCTGGCGGCGACGTCAGCCGCATCGTCCTCGGCGGTATCGACGCGCTGCCCGGTGACACCGTGCGTCAGCAAATGGAGTATTTGCGCGACGATGCCGACGGTCTGCGCCAGCTGTTATTGGAGGAGCCCTACGGCATTCCGGAAATGTCGGTGGACCTGATCGTGCCGCCCGCCCACCCGGACGCCAGTGTGGGCTACATCATCATGGAAGTGATGGGCTATGCGATTTATTCCGGCTCCAACACCATCTGCACCGCCACGGCGGTGCTGGAAAGCGGCCTGGTGCCCAAGCAAGAGGGTCGTCAGCGCTTTATGATGGAGTCGCCGGCGGGACTGGTGCACATTGAGGCCCAGGTCCATGACGGGGTGGTGGAATCAATCACCTGCGGCGGCCTGCCCAGCTATATCGACACGTACCGCGCCACCATCCATGTGCCGTCGCTGGGCAACGTCACCTACAGCGTGGCCTACAGCGGTGGTTTCTACGCCCTGGTGGACGCCACCGAGCTGGGCTTTCACCTGACCCTGGATGAAGAGGCGGATCTGGCCCGCTGCGCCCGCGCCATTGTCGAGGCGATCCAGGCCGAGCGCGGCTTCTCTCACTACACCCTGGGTGATGTGGGGCCGCTGCCGTTCCTGCACTTCATGGGGCCGGTGGAGCAGGTCAGCGATCAT
The DNA here is from genome assembly GCA_041624875.1 of Alcanivorax sp. Classification (GTDB taxonomy): domain Bacteria; phylum Pseudomonadota; class Gammaproteobacteria; order Pseudomonadales; family Alcanivoracaceae; genus Alloalcanivorax. Next base: position 2,534 of record JBFJUC010000004.1, on the reverse strand, counting down.
TTCTACCGCTCACGCTCGGCCACCTATGTGCACCCCGGCGTGATCTGCCGCAGCACCACCGGCACCGGCACGTCCGCGCGGCTGGCGTTGATGCATCACGAAGGCAGGATCAAACCGGGGGACCGGCTGGAAACCGTTTCTCTGCGCGGCTCCGGTTTTATTGGCGAGTTCATCGACACCCGCCGGGAGGAAGACCATGAGGTGGTGGAAAACACCATCACCGGCAAAAGCTACGTGCTGGCGCACTCCAGAACCGTGGTCAACTGCGAGGACCCGATGGTCGACTGCGACGGCCTGCACCATATCCTCAGCGACGGTCACGCCTGACTCGTCCTCTAATCGGAATCGTTGAGGCGCTCCTGGCGCTCTTGTTCTTCCTCGAAGGCGGCTTTGATTTCGGCGAGCACGTCGCCCACGTTGGCGGCTTCGCCGGAATCCTCGAATTCGCCGGTGAGTGACACTTCCGGGTGCAGTTCCCCGGCTTCGTAGAGGGCCCAGATTTCCTCGCCGTAGCGGCTGCCGACCAGGGCCGGCGCGTACTGGCCGTAATAGCGCGTCATGTTGTTGACGTCGCGCAGCAGGAACGCCTCGGCGTGGTTGTTAGCGGCGGCGTCCACCGCCTGGGGCAGGTCGATCACCACCGGCCCGTAGGCGTCCACCAGCACGTTGAATTCGGACAGGTCGCCGTGGACCAGCCCGGCGCACAGCATCAGCACCACGTAGTGCATCACCAGGGCGTGGTCTTCCAGCGCTTGTTCCTCGGTGAGCACCACATCGCACAGGCGTGGCGCCACATCGCCGGCGTCGTCGGTAACCAGCTCCATCAGCAGCACGCCTTCCAGCATGTCGTAGGGCCGGGGCACGCGCACGCCGGCTTGGGCCAGGCGGCGCAGGGCGTCCACCTCGGCGGTCTGCCAGACTTTTTCCTGCTGGTCACGGCCGAACTTGGAGCCTTTTTCCATGGCGCGGGCGCGCCGGGTACTGCGCACCTTGCGGCCTTCCTGGTAATGCACCGCCTGCTTGAAGCCGCGCTTGGCCGCTTCCTTGTACACCTTGGCGCATTGCACCCGGTCGCCGCAGCGGACCACGTAGATATCCGCCTCTTTACCGCTCATCAGCCGGCTGATCACTTCGTCCACCAGGCCGTCGTCGACCAGGGGCTGTATCCGTTTCGGGGTTTTCATGCCGCCCTTATACGCTATTCGCCGGTGCCGGGCATCTGTTGCTGGACCTCGCGGCTCACGGCGCTGCGTCGGGGGTGTCCAGTTGCGCTTCCAATTGCCGGTGAAAACGCGGTGCGCTGTACTCGAAAGTGCCGAAGGTGAGTACCCGATTGGCGCCGGACGACAGCCCTTTTTGAATCGATTCCGACAGGCTGTAGTCCTCGGCCAGGGTGCGTCGGTACAAATCCACGTTGGCCTGCCAGTAGCGTTCCGCTTTATCGCTGTCGGGGGCGGCGGGCAGCAGGGTGATTTCGTGCACCCGGGTGAGGTCCGGCCCGAGCGGCTCCAGGGTGCTGAACTGGGCGTGGTCGGGCTGCACCAGCACGGTGCTATTGGGGAAGAAAAAATACAGGATGTTGCCGTGCCGGCGGGGCTCGAAGCGATCCGCGTCCGGCGGGTTGGCCGTGTCCAGGTTGGATTTCACCAGGTAAAGCCGCCGGTTGAGCCCGGCTTCGTCGATAATCTGCAGGTTGTCGGTGAACAGGTGCGCGATGGTGTCGCGGTGTGCCACTTTGAAGTGATAGGCCTCAAGGGAGCCGTCCACCAACAGCTTCCAGTTGGCGGCCACCTCATAGTGCCGCGGCGCGTAGGCGACCGGCGCCGACAGGTCCAGCGCTTCCAATTCGCCGATCAGCGGGTCGAGGTGGGCGTCGATATCGCCGTCGGCGAGGTCCGGGTCGCCAATCACCCAAATCAGACCCGCCCGCTCCTGGACGGCCAGGCGCCGCAGCCCGGATTCCGCCTTGTTCAAACAGGGGAAGCCGAACGCCTGGGGTAACCCCTTCAGTGTGCCGTCCAGGCGATAGGTCCAGGCATGGTAAGGACAAACAAAGGTGCGGGTACTGTCGCCGGCGCCTTCCTCCAGCAAACGGGCGCCGCGGTGACGGCAGACGTTGAGGAAGGCGCGCACGGCGCCGTCTTCCTGGCGTACCAGCAGCAACGGTATGCCGAGCCGGTCGCGGGCCAGCCAGGCGCCGGCGGCGGGCAGCTCGCTGCTGGCGGCCACCGGCTGGGGGCGGCGCCGCAACAGGGCACGTTCCCGTTCGGTGCGGTCGCTGTCCAGATAGCGGTCCACCGGCACTTCCCCGGGGGCGGCCCGGCCCTCCGGGCGAACGCCGTTGAGCGCCTCCAGCGTGCGCCGGTGAAGGTTTGAACGGACCTCTGGCTTCATGGTCATGGCTCCGGTTTAGCCTGTTGTTATGATCGGACCAAAATGCGCGTGGTGCTGACAGTCTGTCAACGCGCGGCTATAACCGGATTTTGCATTCGCCCCGTATCCGCGCTGCCGGCCGGCTGTCTACACTGGTTCAC
>JBFJUC010000003.1:0-27601 GCA_041624875.1 Alcanivorax sp. | reverse complement strand
TTACTTTCTGAATGATCAGGAGACTATTATGTCCACTACCACCGGTACCGTTAAGTGGTTCAACGAAGCTAAAGGTTTTGGTTTTATCGAGCAGGAAAACGGCCCTGACGTGTTCGCACACTTCAGCGCTATCCAGGGCTCTGGTTTCAAAACCCTGGCCGAAGGCCAGCGCGTTGAGTTCACTGTCACTCAGGGCCAGAAAGGTCCTCAGGCAGAGAACATCGTCGCTGTATAAAGCGATGTGAAAATAGCCCGCGCCTAACCGCGCCGGGCAAGAAAAGCGGGGCCTTCGGGCCCCGCTTTTTTTATGTTCGTTTTATGCTGCCCGCCTCCTCAGCGGCAAGCTCGTCGGCAGGATTGTCGACGCGGTCACTTCCCCCTCGCCATCACCGGGTATAGGCTCTATCCAGAACGTTATTGGACGGCTATTTCGCTATGCGGAATAGCGATCAAAACAACAACGGATAACGGGAGAGCATGACCATGACTATTTTCCAGCGAGGCGCACTCTGCCTGGTGGCTCTGATGACCGCCGGCCTGACCCAGGCGGCGGATAACGTGGAGTTGCCCGGCACGATCGCCATGACCGCCTACGGCACCGGCTCCGCCGGTTACACCCAGATGGTGTCGGTGGGCAATCTTCTGCAAAACGAATACGACGTGTCGGTGCGCATCCTTCCCGGTGAGAACGATGTGTCCCGGATGACGCCGCTGCGTACCGGTCGGGTGCCGCTGTGCGCCTGTGGCATTGCCAGCTATTACGGTTCTGAAGGCGTGCTGATGTTCGCGGATCGCCAATGGGGTCCGCAACCGATTCGGGTGATCGCCACTTCCATCGCCAGTTTTGGTCTCGGCGTGGCCGTGGCCGGGGACATCGATGTGGAGACACCGGCGGATCTCAAGGGCAAGAAGGTCTCTTATATTCGCGGTGACGATGCGCTCAACCTGGGCACCGAGGCGTTTCTAGCGTTCGGCGGGCTCACTTGGGACGACGTGGAGCAAGTTGAATTCCCCGGCTATGGGCGCGCGTTCGACGGTGTGATCGCCGGCCAGAGCGACACCGGCTTCACCATGTCGGTGGCGCCGCCGGCCCAGCAACTGGCCGCCAGCCCGCGTGGCATCGTGTGGCCGCGTCTGGACCCCGACAACAAGGAAGGCTGGAAGCGCCTGCAGGCCGTGGCGCCGTACTTCCAGCCGCACCAGGTCACCGCCGCCGCCGGCGAGTACGGGAAGGACAGCCCCTGGGTGGGCGCCAGCTATCCTTATCCGATCCTGGTCGCCAACGCGGATCAGAAAACCGGTCTGGCGGGTGGCCTGATTAAGGTGCTGATCGAGGATTACGACAAGTACAAGGACGCGGCGCCGGGCAACACCGGCTATGCCCTGGAAAAGCAAAACATGCAGTGGGTGATTCCGTTCCACGATGAAGTGGTGGCGTACTACAAGGAAATCGGCCACTGGACCGATGAGATGCAGGCCCATCAGGACCGTCTGGTGAAACGCCAGCAGGTGCTGCAAAGCGCATGGAAAGAATACAGCGGTGACGCGCCCGATGACGATGAAGCGTTCCGCGACGGTTGGATGAAGGCCCGCGCCCAGGCGTTGGAAGCCGAGGGCATGAACCCGGTGTTCCGCTAAGCCCATCCAGCTTCAAGGAGTGATCAGCCGTGGATTCTCGTCATTCGGGTGAGGCAACGGCGAAGCAGGTGTCAGGCGTGCGTGACTTACAGGGCCTCTGGCTCTGGTTGCCGCGCCTGGCGACCCTGGTTCTCACCGTTCTGACCCTCGATTACGTTCTTAACCTGGGCTATTTAAGTCTGGTCACCGCGGTGGAGAGCCAGTTTCTCTACACCGTGGTGGCGCTGATGGTACCGTTGGTGTTCATCATGTGGCCGGCGTTTTCCGGTGGCGACCGCCAGCGGGTGCCCTGGTACGACATGCTGCTTTTTGTGTTGGCCGTGGCGACCTGCGGCTACTTTGTTTATAACGCCGAGCGCATTCTCGACAACGGCTGGGAATACGCCGCCCCGCAAACCGCCACCATGATGAGCTTCGTGTTGTGGGGGCTGACGGTGGAGGCGGTGCGCCGCGCCGGCGGTTGGCCGCTGGCGTTGATTGTCGGCGTGGCGGGCTGTTATCCGATGGTCGCCGACATCATGCCGGGGCCGATCCAGGGCTTTCCTTCGTCGCCGAGCCAGACCGCGATCTACCACGCCATGAGCCGGGAGAGCGTGTTCGGCATTCCGCTGCAGGCGTTCGCCAATCTGGTGATCGGCTTCCTGTTGTTTGGCGTGGCGTTGCAGAAAACCGGCGGCGGCAAATTCTTTATTAATCTGGCGTTCGCGTTGCTTGGTCATGTGCGTGGCGGCCCGGCCAAGGTATCGATCTTTTCCAGTGGCCTGATGGGCTCCATGAGCGGCAGTGTGATCACCAATGTGCTGACCACCGGGGTGCTCACCATTCCCGCCATGCGCCGGGTCGGCATTGGCCGCTCCTACGCCGCCGGCGTGGAGGCGTGCGCGTCCACCGGTGGTGTACTGATGCCACCGGTGATGGGCGCCACCGCCTTTGTCATGGCCAGCTTTCTGAATACACCCTACAGCACCATTGCCCTGGCGGCGGTGGTGCCGTCGTGGTTGTTCTATCTCGGGTTGTTCGTGCAGATCGACGCCTACGCCGCGAAACATGAACTCAAGGGCCTGCCCGAAGAGGAGCTGCCGTCACTGAAGCAAACGCTCAAGGAAGGCTGGTACTTTATCTTCGTGTTCGTGCTGCTGATCTGGATGCTGTTTTATCTGCGCCGTGAAGCGATCGCGCCGTTTTACGCCACCGCATTGCTGCTGGTGATTAACCAGATTCTGCCGTACCAGCGCTGGGGCTGGCGGGATGTCACCGACTTCTTCTCCAGCGCCGGCAAGCTGTTCGCGGAATTGATCACCATTCTCGCCGGCGTCGGCTTGCTGGTGGGGGCCCTGTCAGTAACCGGGCTGTCGGGCACCATCGCCAACGATTTGATCTATATCGCCGGTGGTAACCCGTTGGTGTTGTTGCTGATGGGGGCGGTGACCAGTTTTATTCTCGGCATTGGTATGACCGTGACCGCCGCCTATATCTTTCTGGCGGTGGCCCTGGCGCCGGCGCTGATTCAGGGCGGCGGCATGAATCCCTTGGCGGTGCATCTGTTCATTCTGTACTGGGGCATGCTCAGTTACATCACCCCACCGGTGGCGCTGGGCGCGTTCGCGGCGGCGACCGTGGCCGGGTCCAAGCCTATGGAAACCGGCGTTAACGCCATGCGTTTGGGCAGTGTCATCTACTTCGTGCCGTTCCTGTTCGTGCTGAACCCGGCGTTGATTCTACAAGGGCAATGGCAGGAAATTGCGCTGGTGCTGGGGCAGGCACTGGTGGGCGTGGTGTTGATTGCCAGCGCGATCCAGGGCTATCTGGTGGGCGTCGGCAGTTTGTCCACTCAGCGCCTTTTGCAATGGCCGATCCGGTTGATGTTGATTGTCGGAGGCCTGGCGTTCGCCGTGCCCGGCGGCGGTGCCATGCCGATCGGTCATGGCGCTATGTTCGTGCTCAGTCTGGCACTGACGTTGCCCGCTCTGGCGTTAGCGTGGATGTTGAACCGGCGGTCGCCGGCCGCGGCTTGAACGTGAACTGGCGTAACCCTTTGTGGTTGTGCCGAGAGTCTGTATAAGGGAGGGAGGTTAGGCCGCGCCGGGGGCGCCATGATCGGTGACCGCTCAGTAACAGTGTTTCATGACCCGCGCATGCTGGCTCACCGGCCGGATGCGGACGCGCCGTTCCTGCCCGGTCGCTTGGATCGCCGTGTGCGGGAAATTCTTTCCGGCCTGGGTGCCGAGTGGCGCTACCCCGAGCACCCCGGTCGGCTGGACGCTATCGTCGAGCTGCTGGAGCGGGAGCCGGTGGCGGGCGTTTCCTTCGCGCCCGGCGTTGCCGCCAGCCGTGAGCAACTGGCGCGCGTGCACACCACGTCCTACCTCGACGGCATCCACGCGATGCGTGGCGAAAACGCCTGGCTCGACGTGGACACCACGGCGGTATCGCCGGGCAGCGTGGAGGCTGCCGAGGTGGCCGCCGGCACCGCCATCGCGGCGGTGGAAGCCGTGGTGTCCGGCCGTACCGGTAGCGCGTTCGCGATTGTGCGCCCGCCGGGGCATCACGCTGAATCCGTTCGCGCACGGGGTTTCTGCCTGTTCAATAACGTCGCGGTGGCGGCGGCTCACGCTCAGGCGGCATTGGGTTGTCGGCGGGTTCTGATCGTTGACTGGGATGCGCACCACGGCAACGGCACCCAGGAAATTTTCTGGGCCGACCCGGATGTGCTGTTCTTCGATACCCACCGCGCGGCGCCGTTTTATCCCGGCTCCGGGGCGCTATCGGAGGTGGGTGGCGGTTTGGGCGAAGGCTATACGGTTAACGTGCCGTTGCCCGGCGGTACCGGTGACATGGCCATACTCAAGGCGTTCCGGGACATTCTGGTGCCGGCGGCGGACGCCTTTCAGCCGGACCTGGTGCTGGTGTCCGCCGGCTTCGACGCCCACCGCTTCGATCTGGCCATGAACGTCAGCTACGAGGGGTTCGCGTCGATGACCGGCATCGTGCGCGAGATCGCCGACCGTCATTGCAACGGGCGGCTGGCGATGGTGCTGGAGGGCGGCTACCACACTGAGTCCCTGGCTCGGGGCGTGCACGCTACCTTGGAAGTGATGGCCGGCGCCGATCCGCAGGACCCCTGGGCGCCGGGCATCAACGAAGTGGAGGAGGCCGTCGAATTTCACCGGGATGCCTTTGGCCAGGATTAGCCGGTTTACCCGGTGTTCACCCGGTGTTGTGACAGGGCACCCTAGTCTGGATGTTGCTCTTTGATACGGAGGTAAGAACCCATGATATCGCGCATTCGCCATTTCACGTTCGCCGTCGCGGCGGCGTTTTTGCTCACCGCGTTCAGTTCAGCTCGGGCCGCCGACGGAATGATCACCGTCAAGAGCGCCCACGACGTCGCGACCACCGAAACCCGGTTGGTCAAGGCATTGAATCGTAAGGGTATGACGGTGTTCGCGCAGGTCGATCATGACGGCGGCGCGGCATCGGCGGGGCTGGAGCTGCGTCCCACACGGCTGGTGTTGTTCGGTAATCCGAAAGCCGGCACGCCTTTGATGCAGTGCCAGCAGTCAGTTGCTATGGATCTACCGCAAAAGGCGTTGATCTGGGAAGACGCGGACGGTCAGGCCTGGTTGTCCTATAACAGCGTGGCGTACCTGGCCAAACGCCATGGTATGAGTGGGTGCGATGCGGCGCTGGATAAAGTGGCCGGCGCTCTCAAGGCGTTCGCCAAGGCCGCTACCGCCCCCTGACGTTAGCGTTCCAGCGCCCAGCTTCCCCGCGCCAGCGCTTCCACTTCCGCTACGTCCTCCGCCGGCACCCCGGCGGGGTCGATGTGCTCGAGCGGGTCGTAGTGGAAGATGTACAGCCGTGATACGAACTCCGCCACCGGCAGGGACGATTCGCCGAAGCGTTCGCCGCGCCCTTCGGTGGAGACCTTAACGCCATTGCCCAGGTCCTGCCCGGAATCGTTGTTGGGATTGTAGAAATACACCCGCATCACCTCGTCCTGATCCAGCGTCACGCGCTGGATGGTGATGGCGTGCCAGCCGACGAAGCGGGCGGCGCTGTCGGTCACCGCCAGACCCACCGGCTGCGGGTAGATCAACGGCTGGTTGCCGTTGTGCAGCGGGTGGTAACAGGCATAAAAGTGGCGCACGAACTGTTCATAGTCGCTCAGCTTGCCGGTGGGCAGGTCCACCGCCAGCTTGAATCCGCGGCCTACCCACCAACCGTGGAACTCCGGGTTAATCCAGCGGTGCGGGTCGTCGCCACGGTCGGCGCACAGCGCGCCCATGGCGTGGTAGATGCGGTCCAGGTGGGGCACCAGCACCGCCGACACCGCGTCCACATCCAGCGGCGCAATGGCCGGGGTGGTCAGCGCCAATTCCTTGGAGGACAGGCGCTGGCCTTCAAAATGCATCACCAGGTCGTCGTCGCGGGTGGCCCAGACGATCATCTGTAGCAGATAATCCGGGTCGTTGTAGGCCCACATGGAAATCGCCCGCGCCGATTGGCAGGTGGGGTTGTTGCCCTGGCCGACGCCCAGCGGCAGACCGAGAACCCCGAGCACGCCGGCAATCAACTGCACTTTGGCGGGTCGGAGGTCGCCCAGTGCCTGAACGATGGCGGCGTCGGCGTTGACGCTCAGGGTCTGGCCCAGTTGCCGCCACAGCGCCGGCGCCACCGGCGGCGCGAACAGCACGCCCCGTTCCAGCATCAGCGCCAGGCCGTAGGCCGCCTGGGCGGTTTCCGGGAACACCGAGGCGTCGATCAGCGCGTAGACCAGATCCTGGTAGCAGAGCAGGGCGTCGCGGCCGGTGGCGCTCAGCCCCAGCGCGGCGCTCACCAGGTCGGTGGACTGAGACACGGCGAAGCGCAGGAACACCGGCTGGTAGGCCGACACCAGGCCGGTGTCGTGCATGGCCCGGGCGAAGCCGTTGGCTTCTTGCTGCAGGGCCTGACTGTCCATGCCCGCCAGGCGCTCGACGTAGACCTCCAGGCCCGGGTCCTCCACGGACGCCTGGGTGGGCCCGAACAGCGCGCTGACCAACCGATCCGCGCCGCGGCTGTTGGACACTGTGATTGCCGGGTTGTACAGGCACGCGGCGATCTGTGTGATCATCGCCTTGAGATGGTCCACGCGCACCGGACGCTGGGCCAGAATCCGCCAGATCTCCTCGATCAGCCGGTCGATGATGTTGTCGTAACCGATGCGCGCCACCAGCATTTGCAGCACGCCGCGCACCGCCACCGCCATGCGCCCCTGGCGCACGCGGATTGCTTCGCCGCCGGTTTCAAACAGCAGGTCCAGATTCAGCGCCAGCACCTGTGCCAGATAATGGTGCGCCTGTTCGGCGGACAGCGCTTCATGGGGCAGCTCGCCCTGGGCGACCGCCAGCAGACGCAGCTCGCTGAGACATTCCAGGGTGATGTCGTCGGTGCCCCCCAGGCGCAGGGTCTGAACGGTAATGTCCGCCTGCAGAATCTCCGGGTGCGCCCAGTCGGTGCCGGAAAACACCCCCGAGTGTTCGATCGCCGTGGCACGCTGATAAAGCTGCTCGGCGCCCTCGGGCTGACACAGCAGGCGGCCGGCCATCTGCATGACCTTGCCGACATGCAGTGCCTTGGCGAAGCGGCTGGCCTGGGCCACCTGTTCCAGGGCCAGGTCGAAGCGTGCCGCCAGGTCCGGTGTGGTGTCGTCGTGCTGCGTATCGCTGCTGCTCATGATATCCCCGGGTGGAGCTGGTTCGCCGCCGACAGGGCGGCCCGCGTGACACTATACCCCAAGATGAACCCGGAACCCTTGACGCGGCAAGCCCCGTGTTCTGTTACTCTCCGGAGAGGGTCAACGACCCGGTGTGCAGGGACGTCACGCCGAACCCCGCGGTGGCATGCCGCGCCTCCCTCCACGGTCGGCCCGAAACAAGGAGATGATTATGACGGCCAAGAAAGATCCGCAAAAAGGTTACGTGGCCCTGCTGGGCTGGAGCCTGAACGCCATCGAAGCACTGGAGAAGTTCGACCGCCGTTTTCTGGTAGTGGCACCGGACTGGGCCCGTGCGTTCGCTGAAGAGCACGACATTCCTTTTATGAGTTGGGACTTTGAACGGCTCAACGATCGCTCCATGGAAATCGCCGAAAAGCTGCAAGCGGAAGGCGTTGACGTGGCGATCCCGCTGTTCGAGGAGACGGTGGAATGGTCCGGGGCGATCAACTCGGTGCTGATGGACAACCCACGTTTGTACGGCCAGTCGGTATTGTTCCGCGATAAAGCCTTGATGAAACGGCGCGCGCAACTGGGCGGCATTCGTGTGGGTATTTTCGAAGAGGCCCACGACCGAGAAGACGTGATCCGTTTTCTCAAACGGGTGAACCAGACGCTGCTCAAGCTGGACGGCGACCCCAACGACCCGATTCACCTGAAAGCGTTCGACAAGGCCGGCTGCCTCGGCCACCGCGTGATCCGTACACCGGACGAGGTGGACACCATCCCGGACGAAGAATTTCCGGTATTGATGGAAAGCCATCTGGACGGTTGGGAATTTGCCGTGGAGGCCTGGATTCATGACGGAAAAATTCGTTTCCTGAATATTTCCGAATACGTGACGCTGGGCTATTCCGTGTTCGTGCCCGCCACCCCGGATCTGGAAAGCTGGCGCCCGCGCATCGAACAGGAAATCGAAAAGCTGATCAAAACGTTTGATCTGAAATCCGGCTTTATTCACCCGGAATACTTCGTCACCAGTGATGGCACCATGTACTTCGGCGAAGTGGCGTATCGCCCGCCGGGCTTCAAAGTGTTCGAGCTGCTGGAAAAGGTCTACGGCTTCAACGCCTACCAGGCCATGGTGCTGGTGTTCGATCCGAAAACCACGGAACAGGAAATTGTCGATTTCTTCCCCAAGGAAGTGGTCGATGCCAAAGGGCACGCCGGTTGCTTCGGCGTTTACCCCCGCCGCCGTGTGGTCAGCCAGTTGGAGATTCCGGAAGAAACCCTGGAGCACCCGTACTTCGATTTCCACGAGCTTACGCCGCCGCTGGAAGAAACCGTCACCAAGCGCACCGCTTTCGGCACCCACTGGGGCCTGGTGTATTTCCATGGCGACGACCCCTACCAGCTCCGCGACCTGCTCAAGCACCAGGAAGATCTGGATTTTTACGTTTAACGCTCTTTGACCGGCGCGGGTCGCCGGAGGCTTCCGCCCTCCGGCAACCCGTGCCGCTGCTTTCCCCACTTTTATTCCGCATCACTTTCTGTCCGCCACACCGCCACACCGCCACACCGCCACACCGCCACGCCTCGGTGTGCCTTGCTGACGTCCGCCCACGTTACCCGGGAGCGGCGTACATGCGCTGCGCGACCGACCGGTCACAGTGCTTGACAGCGGAAAGCATATTTCCTTAAATAGAAAACAATGTCGGAGAGAGATAAATGGCGAAAAGCTACCAATTACAAACGCTGGCCCGCGCTTTCGACGTTCTGGAGTTGATGGAGCGTACGCCCCAGCCCATGTCCCTGACCGAGATCGCGGATGCCATGGGCGAGGCGACGGCCATCGTCTATCGCATTCTCCATACCTTGGAAGCCCGTGGTTATCTGTACCGCCGGCCCCAGGACAAGCGCTATAGCTACACCGGCCGCTCCACGGGCGCCGGCGCGGTGTCGCGCTCGCTGGATCTTTTGCAGGCCGCCGCCGATGCGGTGCCCAACGGCGCGTCCCTGGAGGCGCTGGCCCAGGCGGTGGGCCTCGACCCGCGGGTGGCCGAGGAGATACTGATTCCGATCCGCGAAAAAGGCCTGATGCGGGTGGATCCCGACACGCAACGCTGGCATCTGTCCCACGCGGTGATGGAGCTGGCGCGGCCTTTTCTGAACAGCGACGACGTGCTGGTGCGGGTGCGCCCGCTGATGGAGCAGTGGCATGTGGACACCGGCGAAACCGTGTCCCTGTTTCACCGCGCCGGGGGGCAGCAGATTGTCACGGCCGTACTCCCCAGCGCGCACCCGGTGCGTTACGCCCTGGAAGTCGGCAGTGCATTTCCCCTTTACCTGGGCGCCGGCGGCAAAGCGATGCTGGCCTTTTTACCCGAGGCGGAGCAGGAGGCGTTGATCAAGGCCGGTGCCATGACCGCTGTCACCCAACACCAGCCGAAGGTGTCCGCCCTGCGCAAAGAGTTGGCCCTGATCCGTCGGCGCGGCTTCGCCATGTCCAGCGGCGAACGGGTCGAAGGGGCCAGTGCGGTGGCGGTCCCCGTGCTGAAGGACGACGGCAGACCGGTGGCGGTGCTCGGTTTGATGATGCCGAGTTTCCGCACGTCCGATACCGAATTGCAGCACCTGGGCGAACGGCTCGCCGAACAACTGCGGCTGCTACGCCTGCCCGCCGGCGGCCAGGGCCGCGGCTGACCCCTAAAGAGTACGCCGGGCGACCGGCATAAGGAGAACACTATGATTCGTGATCAGGAGGGCCTTCAGGCGCTGCTGGAAAGTGTCCGGGCCTGGGTCCGGGATACGGCGATTCCCGCCGAGGACACCGTGGAAGCCCGTGATCAGGTGCCCGACGAGCTGGTCGAGGACATGCGGCGTCGTGGCTACTTCGGCTGGAGCATCCCGGAACAGTACGGCGGGGCCGGGCTGACCTGTGAGGAGCTGGTGCTGGCGGCGATGGAGCTGTCGCAGGCCGCCACCGCCTTCCGCGCCCGGGTTGGCACCAACACGGGCATCGGCTCCGAAGCCTTGGTCGCCGACGGTACGGAGGAGCAGAAAAACCGCTATTTGCCGGCGCTGGCCCGTGGCGAGATCACCGGGTGTTTCGCGCTCACTGAGCCGGAGGCCGGGTCTGATGCCACCGCCCTCACCACCAGCGCCCGCCGCGAGGGTGACGACTATGTGCTGAACGGTACCAAGTGCTATATCACCAACGCGCCCATCGCCGGCCTGTTCACGGTGATGGCGCGCACCGACCCTGACGACCTCACCGCTGGCGGCATCAGCGCCTTTCTGGTGGAAGCGGGTACGCCGGGCCTGAGCGTGGGGCCGGCCTATAAAAAAATGGGCCAGGCCGGCTCGCCCGTGTCCGAGGTCTACTTCGAGGACTGCCGCGTGCCCGCCGCCAATCTGATCGGCGGTGTCGAGGGGCGTGGTTTCGCCACTGCCATGAAAGTACTCAACAAGCAGCGCCTGCACCTGAGCGCCCTGTGCACCGGGCCGGCCATGCGTATGCGCGATGAGGCCCTGGCTCATGCCAGCACGCGCCGCCAGTTCGGTCGTCCGGTGGCGGAGTTCCAACTGGTGCAGGCGATGATCGCCGACATGCAAACCGAGATTCATGCGGCGCGGGCGCTGATTCTGGATACCGCGCGCAAGCGTGATGACGGCGGCGACGTGAAACTTGAAGCCTCCATGTGCAAGTACTTCGCTTCGGAAATGTGCGGGCGCGTGGCCGACCGGGCGGTGCAGATCTTTGGTGGCGCCGGATACGTGGCGGACTACAGCTGCATCGAGCGGCTTTATCGCGACGTGCGCCTGTTCCGGCTCTACGAGGGCACCAGCCAGATTCACCAGCTCAATATCGCAAAGTTAACCCTGCGGCAGGCGTCCTGATTGCCGCGATTCCCCTTTTAACCAATAGGAAAGACGACATGCTTACAACAATCACCCGTCGTATCCGTGGCCTGGCCGTGATCGGCACGGCGCTGGCCTGTCTCACCCCGGCCTGGGCGGCCGATTATCCGCAGCGTCCGGTGACCGCCATGGTGCCGTTTCCGGCCGGCGGCAGCACCGATTTGATGGCGCGTGCCATTGCCCAGGAACTGACCGACGCGCTCAACACCAATGTGGTGGTGGATAACCGCTCCGGCGGCGCCGGCACGGTGGGATTGGCGGCGCTGGCCCGAGTCCGCGCCGACGGCTACACCTTCGGTGTGGTCCCCGCCGCCACCCTGGTGAACCAGCCGCATATGCGGCGCACGCCCTACGATCTGCAGTCGTTTGACTACATCTGTCAGTTCTTTGAAAGCCCTCAGGCGCTGGCGGTAAAGCCCGGTTCGCCGTTCTCCAATCTTCAGGAACTGGTGGGCTATGCCCAATCCCACCCGGGTGAGCTGACCTACGGCAGCCCGGGGCCAGGCTCCCTGCCGAATCTGGCCATGGAGCAGTTCCTGGAAAAAGCCGACGCCAGGATCACCCACGTGCCCTTCGCCGGGGATGGCCCGGGCGTCACGGCGCTGATGGGCGGTCACGTGGACCTTTATATGACCATGTCCAACGTGATCGCCGACCGGGAGCTCAAGTCGGTGGCGATTTTCAGCGAGGCTCCGCTGGATACCTTGCCGGGCGTGCGCACCGCCGCCGACCAGGGCTACGACATGACCGCCTCCTGGTGGGGCGGAATCATCGCGCCCAAGGGTATTCCGGAGCAGGCCCGCGCCGCGCTCGAACAGGGCTGTCAAAAAGCCGCTGGCTCCGAACGCCTGGCCAGGGTGCTGGAGCGGCTCGGTACCCGGCCGGTGCATCTGGGCCCGGTGGCGTTTCGCGCCAAGGTGGAATCCATTTCCGAGACCAATGGACGGTTGATCGAAAAAGTTCTTAAAAACCGTTCCTGAAAAGAGGCGAGACCATGAAAACAACAAACCGGAAAATTGCATCCCTGAAAACGTTTTTGGGGCTGGCCTTGAGCGCGCTGCCGTTGCTGGCGGCACCGGCCTGGGCCGACGACTATCCCTCCCGGCCGGTCACCGAAATCGTTCCCTATCCGGCGGGCGGCAGCACCGACCTGGCCGGTCGCGCGGTGGCCAACGCCATGAGTGAGCTGCTCGGCGCCAAGGTGGTGGTGGATAACCGCCACGGCGGGGGCGGTAGTGTGGGCATGGCGGCCCTGGCTCGGGCCCGCGCGGACGGTTACAGCATTGGCGTGGCGCCGGTGGGCACCATCGCCAACCAGCCGCACATGCATCGCACCCCTTACAGCGCCGACTCTTTTGATTACCTGTGCCAGTTTTACTACGCGCCGCAGGTGCTGGCGGTAAAGCCCGGTTCCCCGTTCAAGACCTTGAAAGACGTGGTGGCGTACGCCAAGGCCCATCCCGGCGAACTGACCTACGGCACGCCAGGCCCCGGTACTCTGCCGCATCTTCAGATTGAACAGTTCAAGCGGCTCGCCGGCGCGGACATTACCCATGTGCCCTTCGCCGGTGACGGTCCGGGCCTGACCGCGCTGCTGGGCGGCCATATCGATTTGTACTTCGCGTTGCCCAACACGGTCACGGATCGGGATTTGCGTGCGGTGGCGGTGTTCAGCGACCAGTCCATTGACGCGTTGCCCGAGCTGGAGACGGCCATCGAGCAGGGGTACGACATGACCGCCGCCGTGGCCGGTGGCCTGGTGGCGCCCAAGGGGTTGCCGCAGGACGTCAGTGATCGTCTTTCGCGGGCCTGTGAACAGGCCACTGGCTCTGAAGAGTTGAACACGGTGCTCGGGCGGGTCGGTCTCGACGCGGTCTATCTGGGCCCGCGGGCGTTTGGCGATTTGGTGCGTTCCACCTCGGAAACCAACGGTGAATTGATCCGCGACGTGCTGAAGAGCGGAGGCCGCTGATCATGACCGCGCGCGCTCTCGATATAGGCTACGGCGCCGCCGCTCTGGCCGCCGCCGTGGCGGTGTACGTCACCGGCGGCGGTAACGACCGGCCGGTGTCCGTGGCCAGCGACCCGTACTGGTATCCAAAACTATTGCTAGTGCTGATCGGCGTCTGCGCGGTGTGGTTGATGGTGCGCGCGGTACTCGACCGCCGTGCCGTCGACGGACCGGAGCGGCTCCGTTGGCGCACCCTCGCCGGCACCGTGGTAATCAGCGGCGCTTACCTGTTGGGTTATCAGTGGCTCGGGTTCGTGCCGGCCACACTGGCACTGATGCTGGTGTTCGCGCTGTTCCAGGGTTACCGGCGGCCGCTTTCGCTGGTGGTGGTGACGGTGCTGTTCACCGCCCTGGTCTGGTACGGCTTCACGGACCTGCTCAACCGCACGCCGCCGGGGCCGGCCCTGCCGTCCTTAAGTGCACTGTTTTCCTGATTCCAACGATTCCAAAAAGAACACGGCCCTTCGAGGGCCCTGGAGGCTTATATGGACGCCTTGTTGTCCGCCCTCTCCATGCTCGCCACGCCGGATGCGCTTTTGGCGGTGGTGGCCGGCACTCTGGTCGGCATCATTATCGGCGCGTTACCCGGGCTCGGGTCGTTGCTGGCGATCACCATGGCGCTGCCGCTGACGTTCGTGCTCGGGCAGGGCGCCAGCGTGGCGCTGCTGCTGGGGATTTACTGTGGCTCGGTGTACGGCGGGTCGCTGTCGGCGATCCTCATCAATACGCCCGGCACTCCGCAGTCCGCCGCTACCGTGCTGGACGGTTACCCCATGGCGCGGCGTGGCGAGGCCGGCCTCGCTCTCGGGTGGGCGACTACCGCCTCGGCGTTCGGCGGTATTCTCGCTACCGTGATTCTGGCCTTGGCCTCGCCGCTGCTGGCACGCATTGGTTTGCGCTTCGGTCCGGTGGAGTATTTCGCCCTGGGCCTGTTCGCGCTGACCTGTATTGTCACCGTGTCCCGGGACAATCTGGCCAAGGGTTTGATCGCCGGGCTGCTTGGCCTGTTCGTGGCCGTGGTCGGCCAGGACCCGGTGACCGGCTACTTGCGTTACGATTTCGCTGTCTTCGATCTGTCCGCGGGCATCGGGCTGGTGCCGTTCCTGGTGGGCCTGTTCGCGCTGTCCGAAGTGTTCTGGCGCGCCGCCGAGCGTACTAAAGGCGGCGCGGCGGTGATTCGCTCGGCGTTCCGCTGCCCGTCTCCGCGTGAACTGCGACGCCGTTTTTCCGTGTTGCTCAAGTCGTCCTTGATCGGCACCTGGATCGGCACTCTCCCGGGGGTGGGCGCGTCGTCGGCGTCGATGATCAGCTACGCGGAAGCCAAGCGCAGCTCGCCGAACCGGGACAAGTTTGGTACCGGCGAGCCAGATGGTTTGATTGCCTCCGAATCCGCCAATAACGCGGTCACCTCCGGCGCCATGGTGCCGACGCTTTCACTGGGCGTGCCGGGTGACCCGATCACCGCGGTGATGTTGGGCGCGCTCGTATTGCAAGGCGTGACGCCCGGGCCGCGCTTGTTCCTGGATAATCAGGAACTGGTGCTGTTCATCTTTCTGATCCTGCTCATCGCCAACCTCTGCGTGTTCTTCGGTGGCTGGCTGATGTCGCCCTTGTTCTCGCGCATTCTGCGCTTGCCCGAGCCTCTGCTGATGGCCTCGGTGGTGGCGCTGGTGGCCACCGGCACCTACAGCATCAACGCCAATCCTTTTGATTTGTTGGTGGTGTTGTTAGCCGGCATTGGCGGCTTTTTGTTGCGCTACAACGGTTTTCCGCTCGCGCCTTTGGTGATCGGCTTCGTGCTCAGTCCGATGATTGAGCAGAGCCTGCGCCAGGGTTTGATTATGAATCACGGTAATTTTATCGGCTTCTTCGGGAGTCCGATCGCGTCCGTGCTGTTCGCGATTACCGCGTTGTTTCTACTCTGGCCCCTGGTAGGCCGGTTGTTTAAGCGCTCAGCGGATTGAGGTGGGGCGACCGGGTCGCTCACTGGTTTTGAATAGGATTGATTTCAATGGCAAATGAAAAAATGTTGGCGGGTATCAGAGTGATCGAGTTCGGGCAGTTTATCGCCGGCCCTGGAGCGACGCAGATTCTCGCCGACCTTGGGGCCGAGGTGATTAAAATCGAAAGCCTCAACGGTGACAACAGCCGGCGGTTCGGGGTCAGCGAACGAAGTGGTCACCGCAGCGGTATGTTCATGGCGTATAACCGAGGGAAGAAATCCGTCGCATTGAATCTGCGCAACGCCGAAGGCGTGGCCGTGGCCCGTGAGCTCGCTCTGGGCGCGGATGTGGTGGTGCAGAACAGCCGGGTCGGCGTCATGGAAGGGCTGGGGCTGGACGCGGAGACCCTACGGGCGCGGAAGCCGAGTCTGATCTACGCATCGATCTCCGGGTTCGGTACTCATGGGCCGTCCCG
This sequence comes from Alcanivorax sp., assembly GCA_041624875.1. Lineage (GTDB taxonomy): Bacteria > Pseudomonadota > Gammaproteobacteria > Pseudomonadales > Alcanivoracaceae > Alloalcanivorax. The sequence continues at coordinate 11,915 of JBFJUC010000003.1, read as the reverse complement.
CGAACGACCCGGTCTGGACATCGCCGCTCAGGCGGAGAGCGGTATGATGTCACTGACCGGCGAGCCGGGCGGCGCGCCACTGAAGACCGGCTTCGCGGTGGTTGACGCGGCCACCGCCACGGCGGCCGCCAACGCGATACTGGCGGCGCTTTTCCGCTGTGCCCGTGACGGCGAGGGCGCCACGATTGAAACGTCCTTGCTGGCGGTGGCGGTCGGCCTGCAGGCGCAGATCTGGGCGGAATACGGCTGTTCCGGTCAACTGCCCCAGCGCGCCGGCAATGCCCAGCCGCTGGTGGCGCCGGCGGCTGATCTGATCCAGGTACAGGATGGCCACATCGTCGTCTCGGCCTATATGGAAGAGCACTGGCAACGGCTTTGCCGGGCCATCGAAAGGCCGGAACTCGCCACCGACCCGCGTTTCGCCAGCAGTAACGACCGCGTGGCCAATCGGCCCGAGATGGTCGGTATCCTGAATCAGGCCCTGGGCGGCTTCCGTGGCGAAGAGGCCCGTGCACGGCTGGAGCAGTGCGGTGTGGTATGCGGGGTAGTGCGTAACTATGAGCAGGTGCGTGCCAGTGCGGATGTGGACGCGAGCGGCATTTTTCAGCAGGTCATGGACGGCCAGGGCGGTGAAGTCGCCGTGCCGGGCCTGCCGTTCAGTTTCGCCGACGCGGCGCCCTCCGGGCAGCCCGCCGCTTTACCGGACCTGGGGGAACACACTCTGGACGTTCTGCAGCAGGCCGGCTTCTCCGCGCAGCGGTGTCAGGCGCTGCTCGACGGCAAAGTGATCGCCGCGCACGAGTAAGTGCTTTCATCCGCGCGCAAAGGCGGTATCGTCGGGGTTTGTGTTCGTTCCGTCAGAAGGCCCCGACGATGACCGCGGAGTTTCACCCCAGCGTTAACCTTAATCTCAATGTTCGTGGCCTGGGGGTGTCCGCCACCCTCGCCATCAACGAACTCAGTAACGATCTGATCGCCCGTGGCCGCCCGGTGTTCAAGCTGGGCCTGGGGCAATCGCCGTTTCCAGTGCCAGCCTCCGTGGTCGCTGCGTTGCGCGAGCACGCCGCCGCCAAGGACTATCTGCCGGTGTTGGGTCTGCCGGCCCTGCGCCGGGCCGTGGCCGGCTACTGGCAGCGTTGGCAGGACGTGTCGTTTTCTCCGGATAACATCATGATCGGCCCCGGCTCCAAGGAGCTGATGTTCATTCTGCAACTGGTCTACTACGGCGATCTGGTGATTCCGACGCCGAGTTGGGTGTCCTATGCGCCCCAGGCGCGCATCATCGGGCGTCAGGTGCACTGGTTGCCGACCACCCGCGCCAACCATTGGAAGCCCACCGCCGAGGCTCTGGATGCTCTTTGTGCCCGTGATCCGGGGCGCCCGCGTCTGGTGATTCTCAATTCCCCGGCCAATCCCCACGGCTACGGCTTCGACGAGCAGGCACTGCGCGCGCTGGCCGAGGTGGCCCGGCGCCACCGTCTGATTCTGCTCAGTGATGAGATTTACGGTGAGCTGGACTATCACGGGGCGCACCAGTCCATTTCCCGTTATTACCCGGAAGGCACCATCGTCAGCAGCGGCTTGAGTAAATGGTGCGGCGCCGGTGGCTGGCGGCTGGGCACCTTCGCCTTTCCAGACAACCTGCACTGGTTGCGTCAGGCCATGGCCACCGTCGCCAGCGAGACCTACACCTCGGTGGCGGCGCCGATTCAGCACGCGGCGATCACCGCCTTCCAGGGCGGCACCGCGCTGGAGGATTACCTGTTCCACTCGCGCCGTATCCTGGCCGCGCTGGCGGGGCATCATGTGGCCACGTTGCGCGAAGCCGGGGTGGAGCTGGAGATGCCCGATGGCGCCTTCTACCTGTTTCCCGACTTTTCGCCGCTGGCGGCGCGGCTGGCCGGCCGTGGCATCCGCGACAGTGGCACGCTGTGCGAGCGGCTGCTGGAAGAGACCGGGGTGGCGACGCTGCCCGGCGAGGCGTTCGGACGGCCGGCGGAGGAACTGACACTGCGGCTGGCGTTCGTCGACTTCGACGGCGAGGCGGCGCTGGCCGCCGCGGCGTTGGAGCCGCGCGACCGCCCGCTGGACCAGGCCTTTCTGCGTCGCCACTGTGGCCGCTGTGTCACCGCCGTGGAGAAGATGGCCACCTGGGTGGCCGACGAGGCGGCCTCGTAATAACCGGCGTCGCCGACTACCAGGTGCCGGTGTTTTCCATCGACGCCCAGGGTTCCTTCGGGGCCAGGGCGTCGCCTTTCTGCAGCAGCTCCACGGAGATCTTGTCCGGCGAGCGCACGAACGCCATGTGGCCGTCCCGGGGCGGACGATTGATGGTGTAGCCCATGCCCTGAAGGTGCGCGCAAAGCCCGTGGATATCGTCCACCCGGAACGCCAGATGGCCGAAGTTGCGCGCCGAGCCCATGTCTTCCTCCGGGTCCCAGTTCCAGGTCAGCTCCAGCTCCGCTTCCGGGGTCTCCGGCGCGGCCAGAAACACCAGCGTGAAACGCCCGCCGGGCACCTCCTTGCGGCGGTTCTCCTGCAGGCCCAGCCCTTCGCAATAAAAGCGCAACGACGCGTCCAGGTCGCTGACGCGCACCATGGTGTGCAGGTACTTCATAGGGGTCTCCTCGCCGGCTGTGATACGAAGCATGGTGCTCCGGCTGTTACGGGTGCACGATTGGAGGCGGATTCTGTCACGGCGGTGGATTGCTTCGCCAGCGTTTGCCGCCGTTCGGTCGCTTTGGTAAAACGGAATTGCATTTCAAAATAATGAACAGCGTTTCGCACGCTCACCGGGAGAGCACATGGATTTACACCGTATCGGCGCCTCCGCCCTGGCCCGCCGCATCAAGGACGGAGAGGTCACCGCCGAAGCCGCCCTGGACCACTTCATTGACCGCATTGAGCGCCTCGACGGCGCTCTGAACGCGGTGGTGGTGCGCCGCTTTGAACAGGCCCGCGAACGCGCCCGCGAGGCGGACCAGGCGCTGGCCCGGGGCGAGGACTGGGGCGCGCTGCACGGCGTGCCGATGACCGTCAAAGAGACCTACGAAATCGCCGGCTGGCCCACCACCGCCGGCATGGAGTCGCTGCGCGGCCACGTTTCCGAACGCACCAGCGTGGCGGTACAGCGGCTGCTGGACGCCGGCGCGGTGATTTTCGGCAAGACCAATGTGCCCGCCTACGCCTCGGACCTGCAGACCTACAACGACATCTACGGCACCACCCGCAATCCCTGGAACCCGGACCTGACCCCGGGCGGTTCCTCCGGTGGCGCGGCCGCCGCGCTGGCCGCCGGCTTCACGCCGCTGGAGCTGGGCAGCGACATCGGCGGGTCGATTCGCACGCCGGCGGCGTTTTGCGGCGTTTGCGGCCTCAAGCCCAGTTTCGGGCTGATTTCCACGCGGGGGCATGTGCCCGGTCCGCCGGGGGCGTTGGCGCGACGGGATATCTCCGTGGCCGGGCCGCTGGCGCGCCGGGTCGACGACCTGGAGCTGGCGCTTACCTTGCTGGCCGCGCCGGAACAGGAAGAGGCCACCGCCTGGCGCCTGGAGCTGCCTGCGCCACGCCATCGCGAACTGAAGGATTTTCGCGTCGCCACCTGGCTGGATGATGACCGTTGTCCGGTGGATCGGCGTATCGTCGAGGCCCTGGCAAGTCTGGTGGCCCGTGTCGCCGAGCGGGGCGCCTCGGTGGACGCCAACGCCCGCCCCCGTGGCGTGACCCTGGGCGGCGCCCACGACCTCTACTACCAACTGCTCACCGGCACCATGGGCGGCGGGCTGCCGTCAGGCCTATACGATCAACTCAAGCAAGCCGCCGGCGAGGCTGACCCGCAAGACCGTGGCTATCGCGCTCTGTTCGCCAAAGGCGCCACCCAGTCGCACGCCGAATGGCTGCGTGGCGATGAGCAGCGTGCCGTGATGCGCGCTGCCTGGGCGCGTTTTTTCCAGGATTTCGACGTGCTGCTGTGCCCGGTGGTGCAGACGTTGCCGTTCACTCACCGTCAGACACCGGGGCCGGACCAGCGCACCCTGACCGTCAATGGGGCCGAGCAGCCGTACATGGATATTCTGGTGTGGGTGGGGCTGGCCGGCGCCGTCTATCTGCCCGCCGCCACCGTACCGATAGGGCGCACCGAGGATGGCTTGCCCCTGGCGGTACAGATTGTCGGTCCCTATCTGGAGGACCGCACCGTGCTGGCGTTCGCCGCCGAATTGGAGGTCCTGCTGGAACCACTCCCCGAGGCACCGCTGGCCGGGCCGGCGTGAAGGCCAGAAAAGGGGAGACAGAGGATATACATTGCGACAAATTGAGGGTGTGGCGATGCCGGAAGCTGTGCTACATTTCCGATCCTGGTTTCATTTTACGCCCCTGCTGTTTCGCTGTGCGGAATAACCACACAAATTCAGCAGGATAAGCTGCACAACAACAAAAGGAGTTTTCCATGACTCTGTTCAACGTATTGCGCAAGCAATTAGTAATCGGTGGTTCGGCTCTGGCTTTTGCGACGGCCACGGCTTTCTCCCCGCTGGCCCAGGCCGCGGATACCATTACCTGGAAGGTCCAGTCGCACTGGCCGGGCTCCAGCAGTTCCTATGAAGACAGCCTCAAGCGCATCAAGCGTGTGATTGAAGAGCGCACCGATGGCAAGCTCGAGCTTGAGCTGTACGAAGCCGGTGCCCTGTTCAAGGCTCAGGAAACGTTCAACGCGGTGAGCCGCGGCGTGATTCAGATGGGCACCATTTCTCCGGCTTACGCTCAGGACAAGATGAGCCTGGCGGGTATCGCGTCCGGTCTGCCGTTCGCGTTCCGCAACGTGTGGGAAGCGGCTTACTTCCATAAGAACATGGGCTTCGAAGACATGCTTCGCGAGGAAGCGGCCAAGCACAACGTCTACTACTCCACCGATAAGGTGTACCCCACCGAAATGGTGGTGAAGAAGCCGATCGAAAGCTGGGATGATTTCACCGGTCTTAAGATCCGCTCTTCCGGCGCGCTGCAGAAGTTTCTCAGTGAAGCCGGCGCCGCGGGTACCTACATCCCCGGCGGCGAGCTGTACCAGGCACTGTCCAGCGGCGTGGTCGACGGCGCGCATTGGGGTGCCGCTCAAGGCGCTGCCAGCATGGGTCTCTACGAAGTGGCCAAGTACCACGTCCAGCCGGCACTGAACATCGCCGGTACCGACGCCTTTATCGTCAGCCAGAAAGCACTGGATAAACTGCCGGAAGGCATGGCCAAGATCGTTAAGGACGCCCTGAACGAACAGTTCTGGATCCGTACCAACGAGTATCTCTACAAAGAGCGTATTACCCTGGCCAAAGTGATGGCTGAGCAGGGCGTGCAGATCAACACCATGCCCCAGGAAGTGCAAGACAAGCTGGCTCAAACCGCCCAGAAAATGTGGGACGAAGAAGCCAAGCGCAGTGACAAAGCCGCCGAGGTGGTGAAAAAACTGAAAGGCTTCCTGTCCGATCTCGGTTACTTGTAATACCCGTAAGTCCCCGGGGGGAGCCACGCGGCTCCCCCCTTTTATTGTCCGACTATTGAGCCCCCCATGGAGGAATCATGTCCTTCCTGCAGACGCTGATTAATGGGGTGACCCGCCTGAACGACTTTCTTGGCCGCTGGATCGCGCATCTGATCTTCGCCATGAGTGCTCTGCTTCTGATCGAGGTCATTTGCCGTTACGTGTTTGACGCCCCCACCGTATGGACCACCGAATTCGCGCAGTTTCTGTTCGCCATTTACTCGATCATGGCCGGCGGTTACGTGATGGCGAACCGAGGTCACGTCAACGTGGACCTGCTGTATTCCCATTTTTCGCCCCGCGTTCAGGCGATCATCGATGTGTTCACCTCCGCGGTGTTCTTTATTTTTATTCTCGCGTTTCTGTATTTCGGCAGTTCCATGGCCTGGGAATCCATCCTCAGCCAGGAGACCACCTACAGCGCCTGGAACCCGCCGGTGTGGCCGGTAAAAGCGTTCATACCCGTTGCCGTGTTCCTGGTGTTGCTGCAAGGCATCGTCAAGTTGATGCGGGATATCGCCGTGGCGATCAATCCGGAAAACGCCAAGGTGCTTAAAGACGGTCTCGACGACGGCCAGCAGGAGGAGCAGCAATTATGAGTATTGAAATGATCACGCTGCTGTTCTTCGGCTCGCTGCTGTTTTTCCTGGTATTGGGCCTGCCGCTGGCGTTCGTGCTGGGCGGCGTTTCGGTGATCTTCCTGTACTTCACCTGGGGCCCGGACGCGTTTTACATGGTCTCCTCGCAGATCTGGAGCACCATGGGGAATTTCACCCTGGTGGCGATTCCCTTGTTCGTGTTCATGGCCATGGTGTTGGAACGAACTGGCGTGGCCCGCGACCTCTACCGCATGATGTATCTGTGGTGGGGCGGTCTGCGTGGCGGTCTGGCCATCGGCACCCTGGGAATCTGCGCGATCTTCGCCGCCATGTGTGGCATCAGTGGCGCCGCCGTGGTGGCGATGGGCACCATCGCTTTGCCGTCCATGCTTGAGCGCGGCTACGACAAGCGCATGGTGCTGGGTTGCATCAATACCGGCGGCGGCTGGGGCATTCTGATTCCGCCCAGCATTCTGATGATCCTCTATTCGCTGATCACCGGCGTGTCCGTGGGCCAGATGTTCGCCGCCGGCGTGCTGCCGGGGATTCTGCTGATGGTGCTGACCTGCGCCTACATCATTATCCGCTGCTACTTCCAGCCGGAGCTGGCACCGGCGCTGCCTAAGGAAGAGCGTGCCTCCTGGCGGGAAAAAATGCTCGCCCTGCGTGCCGTGATTCTGCCGATCATCATCGTGTTCGTGACTCTCGGTTCGATCATCGCCGGCGTGACCACGCCCACCGAAGCCGCCGCCGTGGGCGTGCTTGGCGCGCTGATATCGGCGGTCGTGTACCGGCGCTTTTCCTGGGAGTTGATGCGCGACGCCTCGATTCGCACCTTCAAGCTCACCGGCATGATCATGTGGATTTTGTTCGCCGCCCATGCGTTCAGTGCCGCCTATCAGAGTATGGGCGCGCAGGAGCTGATCGAAGGCATGATCACCGGAATTCCCGGCGGGCCTTGGGCCGTGATCATCACCATGATGGTGATTGTGTTCTTCCTCGCCATGGTGCTGGACCCGGTGGGCATTATGCTGATCACGTTGCCGGTGTTCCTGCCGATTGTTAAGGCGATGGGCTTCGACCCGGTATGGTTTGGTATTTTGTTCGTGATCAATATGGAAATCGGCTATATGACGCCACCCTTCGGGTTCAATCTTTTCTACCTGAAAGGCGTGGTGCCGCCGAATATCACCATGAAGGACATTTATGTGTCGGTGATTCCATTCGTGCTGGTGGAGATCGTCGGCCTGGCGCTGATCATGATCTTCCCGGAGATCGCGACCTATCTGCCGGACCTGTTCTTCTGATCCTCCGCTGATAGTGAAAAGGCCGCTTTAAAAGCGGCCTTTTTTTGTTTACTCGGCGGTGTCCGGCTTCCAGTTCGGCATCAGCGCGTTGGAGGGGGCGGTTTCGTCGAGCAGTTTGTGCGCCGCTTCGGCGCCGGCCACGGGCAGGTTGTCCGCGTCCAACAGGCCGATCTGCGCCAGCACACCGGCCTGATCCCAGTAGATATGCTCGTGGCACAATTTGTCGCCGCGAAAGCGGATCACGCCGATCATCGGGATTTCGACTTTTTTGCCGGTGGGCGGTACGCCGGGCAGCATCCAGTCGATCTCGCGGTCATGGGTAAAACTGAGCACGAACTCGTCCACCAACTGGGTGGCGCCGACGGTCCGCGATACCGGCGTCAGCGTCATATCGTCCGGGTTGCCGTGCACGAAATGATGCTGATAAAAATGGCTGAGCTGCCGCTGACCCACCCCGCCGGTCATGGTGGGAATATGGTTCACATAGGGCTCGTCCACCATGGTGGCCATGGTCGCCGGCACGTCCCGGGTGGCGAATTCATGGCGACAGTGCTCGTCCCAGAGCGCGGATAAATCCACCTCCGGGCCGATTTCCCTTTTCAGCGCCGCGATGGTGCGTTCATGGGCCATATCCGCACTGGGCTTATGGTGGTGGTCACCGCCGGGGCGGGCAAAGGCGTGGTCCACGCCGGGATAGACGAAGGTTTCCAGTTTCGACACCGTGCCGCCCAGGGCGGTAACGATGCGGTTGCGGGTGCTTTCATCGCAAAAACCATCCTGTTCGGCGAAATGCAGTACCAGGCGCCCCCGGATACCGTCGGCTTCGTCCAGATGGTTTTCAATGCCCACCCCGTAGTAGCCCACGGCGACCGCAACCCGGGTCCGCGCGGCAGTCAAATAGGCGAGCTTGCCGCCAAGGCAGAAACCAACGAAGCCGAGATCGCCGCCGGTCACTTCCGGCCGTGCCGCCAGGGTTTCCAGGCTGGCATCAATGTCGTCGATGGCCAGGTCCAGATCCACGCTTTGGAACAGCTCGAAGGCGCGCTGGAAGTCGGCTTCACCGTAGCCCAACTCAATGCCCGGTTGAATCCGCCAGAACAGATCCGGCACCAACGCCACGTAGCCTTCCTCGGCGTAACGGTCGGCCACCTCGCGCATGGTGCGATTGACCCCGAAAATTTCCTGGCCGATCACCAGGCCGGGGCCGTTGCCGCTGCGGGGCACTGACAGATAAGCGCGGAAATGGCCGCCGTCTTTAGCGGTAACGGTAATAAAATCGCCCATGTTCGATTCCTTGTCCCTGTTTGTGGATCATCTGATCATGGCGGTAAAGAGTAGCAGTCGCCTCGACGCTTTCACAGGTGGCCGGCGGGCTCTGGCGGCGGGTGGCGCGCTCATGCACTATCATCCGGATAGCAACGACTTAAAAAAATCGGGAGACTTTCAGTGGGCTATATTGACCCCGCCGTGCGCGCGGACCAGGCCGCGTACATCCACGAATCCGCCTGGCTGTACGGCGATATCGAACTGGCGGAAGGCGCCTCCGTGTGGATCAACGCCGCCCTGCGCGCCGAGCTTTACGAGATCCGCATCGGCCGCTACACCAACCTGCAAGACTTCGTCATGGTGCACATCGGTAATCACACTGGCACCCGCATCGGCGATTACTGCTCGATTACCCATCATGTCACCCTGCACGGCTGCACCATCGGTGATAACTGTCTGATCGGCATCAACAGCACCATCATGGATGGCTGTGTGATCGGCGATAACTGCATCGTCGCCGGACACACCTTTCTCAAGGAAGGCACCGTGATTCCCGACAACTCGATTGTCATGGGCGCGCCCGGCCGGGTGGTGAAAACCCGCGATTGCGGTGGGCCCAACCGGATCAACGCGCTCGCCTACTATAAGAACGCGCTGGCCTATCAACGGGGTGACTATCGGGTTTGGGCGCAGCCGGATTTCTTTGAGCAATTGCGCCGGGAGGTGGGCGAGGCGGAGTGATCCGGGCGCTGTCGAAACACGGCCCGTCGGTTCGACTGTGGTGTATCGAGGCTCAATGGCTTCGGCTCCCGGAGAATCGAGATGGATTATATTTGCCTGGTGTACGTGGATGAGAACCGGTTGGCGTCATTGCCGCGTGCTGAGCGGGATACTCTGCTGGCGCGGACCTGTGACTACCGGCGGGCCCTGCTGACCGAGCAGCATTATCAATGGGGGCAGTGGTTGCCGTCGGCGCGCCTCGCGACCACCCTGCGCCACCGCGATGGCGGCCTGCGCTTGCGTGACGGCGCCGCCGCGCGGGGCGATGAGCAACTGAGCCTGGTGGTGTTGCTGCGCGCGCGGGATCTGGACCAGGCACTGAGGCTGGCCGCGGGCCTGCCACTGGTGCGGATGGGCTGCGTGGAGGTGCGCCCGCTCAGCGAGGCGGCACCCTGGGTTCGCGAGCGGGACGCTCAAGGGAGGGAGGCGTTTGTCGATTAGCGGTCATATCGAAGCTCTGTATCGGCAGGAGTCGCGCCGCGTGCTGGCCACGCTGATCCGCCTGCTGGGCGATTTCGATCTTGCCGAGGAAGCGCTGCAGGAGGCCTTTGCCGCGGCGGTGACCCAGTGGCCCAAAGACGGTGTGCCCGATAACCCCCGTGCCTGGCTGATCAGCGCCGGGCGCTTCAAAGCCATTGACCGTATCCGCCGGCGCGCCCGTTTCGATGCGTCCCTGGAAGAGCTGGCGCTGCGCTTTGAGCAAACCACCGAAATGCCGGACCTGGATCTGAGTATCGAGGACGACCGGCTGCGCTTGATCTTCACCTGTTGCCACCCGGCGCTTTCCGAGCAGGCGCGGGTGGCACTGACGCTGCGTGAAGTGTGCGATCTGACCACCGAGCAGATCGCCAGCGCTTTCCTGACGCCCACCCCAACCGTGGCCCAGCGCATCGTGCGCGCCAAGGCCAAGATCCGTGACGCGGGCATCCCCTACCGGGTGCCGGAGAAAGCCGATCTGGCGGGGCGGCTCGACAGCGTGCTCCAGGTGATCTATCTGGTGTTCAACGAAGGCTACTTTCCGTCTTCCGGTGACGCGCCGACCCGTGCCGATCTCTCCGGTGAGGCCCTGCGCCTGGGCCGGTTGCTGCTGTCCCTGCTGCCGGAGCCGGAAGTGGCCGGCCTGCTGGCGCTGATGCTGCTCACCGAAGCGCGCCGGGCGGCGCGCACCGACGCCGCCGGCGATCCGGTGCTGCTGGACGACCAGGACCGCACGCTGTGGGACCGGGCCCTGATCGCCGAGGGCGAAAGCCTGGTGGAGCAGGCGCTGCGTTCGCGTCGCTTCGGGCCTTACAGCCTGCAGGCGGCGATCGCCGCCGTGCACGCCGAGGCGTTGCGCCCGGAAGACACCGACTGGGAACAAATTGTGGGGCTCTACGACGTGCTGCTGCGCGCCGCGCCGTCGCCGGTGATCGCCCTGAACCGGGCGGTGGCGGTGGCCATGCGCGACGGCCCGCAAGCCGGACTGGCGCTGATCGACGGGTTACTGGCCGACGGCGGGCTGGACGGCTACTACCTGGCCCAGGCCGCGCGGGCCGACCTGTGCCGCCGTTGCGGCCGTTTCGAAGAGGCCCGCGCCGCCTACCGCGCGGCGCTGGCGCTATGCCAGCAGGGCGCCCAGCGCGCCTTCCTGGAAAAGCGTCTGGCGGCGCTGGATGTCGAATCCCGCGCCCCCTGAACGACCAGGGATAACCCAACCATCAATAAGGCTAATAAGGAGAGTGCCGATGAAATACCTGTGTCTGGTGTACGCCGAGGAAGCCTCCCTGCACAGCCTGCCGGACAGTCCCGAGGACGACGAATGCCAGGCCTACGCGGACTCGCTGGCGGCAAGTGGCCGCATGCTCGGCGCCGAACCCCTGGAGCCTGTCAGCAGCGCGGTCACGGTGCGGGTACGCGACGGCAAGACGTCGGTCACCGACGGCCCCTTCGCGGAGACCAAGGAGCAGCTCACCGGCTTTTACCTGGTCGACGCCCGTGACCTGAACGAGGCGATCCGCATCGCCGAGAACATTCCCCCGGCCCGGGTCGGCAGCATCGAGGTCCGCCCCGTTCGGGAACTGCAAACGGAGAAACCACAATGAACAGCGACATCAATGAAGACCAGCAAGCGATTCAAACCCTGATCGCACAGTGGGCGCGGGCGGTATCCGTCGGCGATCTGAACGCGATCCTCGCCTGCTACGCGGAGGATGTAGAGGCCTATGACGCTATCGGCAAGCTGCGTTTCCAGGGGCTGGAGGCCTACGGTGCCCACTGGCGCGAATGCATGTCCTACTGTGATAACGGGATGCACTTTGAAGTGCACGAACCCAGAGTGCGAGTGGACGGCGATCTGGCGGTGAGCTATTTCCCGGTGCGCTGCGGCGGGGAGAATGAAAAAGGCGAGGCGCAAATGGGCTGGATGCGCATGTCGGTGGCTTACCAGCGTATCGG
>JBFJUC010000002.1:0-30523 GCA_041624875.1 Alcanivorax sp. | reverse complement strand
CGTCACGTCGCCGCCGGCGGGCGTCAGCGCCGCCACATGGCCCTGGGCCTCGATGATGCCTGTAAACATGGTTTGCCGCTCCTGCAGAGACACGCGGGAAGGAAGGGGCGCCTATCATAAACGTCCGGCGGCGGCGGGCCAAATGCGCGCGCCGCCCGATGACCGCCGGAGGCGACGTTCAGTGCTTCCCGGCCGGGTCGGCCATCTGCTCGTAGCAGGGCAGATCGTCCAGAATCGGCCACCAGTTAGCCTTGGAGCCGGTGTAGGCGTGGAACACCGGGCGCGCCTCCAGAGGCTCGTTAAACAGCCCGGCGCGGAGCCGCAGCACACCTGGCAAATCGGCCTTGCGGCTGTAGACCGGCGAGCCGCAGCGCCCGCAGAAGGCGCGGAATTTACCCGGCGAGGATTGATATTCGGTGATCAGCTCGCGGCCGCTCCGCAGCTCGAAGGCGGCGTCTTCGACCGGCGTGTTGGTGGCAAAAGGCGCGCCCTGTGCCTTGCGGCACTGTTGGCAATGGCACACCTGAATCGGCGCCAGGGCGGCGCGCACTTCGAAGGCGATGCCGCCGCACAGGCAGCTTCCGGTGTATCGTTGCACGTTCCGTTTCTCCGTATTCCGGGTGTGGACGGTGTCCCTCGATACCGGAGAGGATACCGGCTTACCCGCGAACCGGCACTGTTTCGACACTGGAGCCCACATGACGCTAGACGACGCTCTCAACTGGCGCTACGCCACCAAACGCATGACCGGAGACAAAGTCCCCGAGGAAAAAGTGGACCGGATTCTCGAGGCGGCGCGGCTGGCGCCGTCGTCCTTCGGGCTGCAGCCCTACACGCTGCTACTCGCCGAGCCGCTGGAGTTGCGCCAGCGGATCGCGCCGGTGGCGATGAACCAGCCACAGATCACCGAGTGCTCGCACCTGGTTGTTTTCGCCGCCTGGAGTCCGGTCACCGAAGACCAGGTCGAGGAGATGGTGGATTTGATCGCCCGCGAACGCGACCTGCCCCGCGACAAACTGGCCGGCCTGGAAAAGACCGTGAAAGGCAAGGTGGCCGGCTTCGCCTCCGAGGACGAGGGTTTCCAATGGGCCGCCCGGCAGGCGTACCTGGGCCTCGGCATGGCGCTGGCCGCGGCCGCCATGGAGCAGGTCGACGCCTCGCCCATGGAAGGCTTCGACCCGCCCGGGCTGGACCAGCTGCTGGGCCTGCGCGAGCAGGGCCTGCGCAGTGTGGCGCTGATGGGCCTCGGCTACCGCGATACCGACAACGACCGTCAGGCGGGCCAGAAAAAAGTACGCCGGGCCAGGGAAGCCCTGGTCCGGCGTCTTTAGCGGCGGAAAGATCGCTTAGTAACGCTTGGCGTCCAGCGCCTTCGCGGCGGCGTGGTATTCGTCGGCGAGCTGATCGACGATGTTAGCCGCCGGACGCACCGCGTCGACCACGCCGATGCCCTGGCCACAGCCCCAGATGTCTTTCCAGGCCTTGGCCTTGGAGCTGCCGCCGGAGCCGAAATTCATCGCCGAGGGGTCGCTCTCCGGCAGGTTGGCCGGGTCCATGCCGGCCTTGACGATGGACGGCGCCAGGTAGTTGCCGTGCACCCCGGTGAACAGGTTGCTGTAGACGATATCGGTGGCCTTGCTGTCGACGATCATCTGCTTGTAGGCCTGGTCGGCGTTGGCCTCCTCGCTGGCGATAAACAGGGAACCGATGTAGGCGAGATCCGCGCCCATGGCCTGGGCCGCCAGCACCGATGAGCCGTTGGCGATGGAACCGGACAAGGCCACCGGGCCGTCGAACCACTGACGGATTTCCTGGATCAGCGCGAACGGCGAAAGCTGGCCGGCGTGGCCACCGGCGCCGGAGGCCACCGCGATCAGGCCATCGGCGCCCTTCTCGATCGCCTTGCGGGCGAAGCGGTCGTTGATGATGTCGTGCATCACCGTGCCGCCCCAGCCGTGCACCGCCTGGTTCAGCTCTTCACGGGCGCCCAGGGAAGTGATCACCATCGGCACCTTGTACTTCTCGCACAGCTCCAGGTCTTTCTCCAGGCGGTCGTTGGTCTTGTGCACGATCTGGTTGACCGCGAACGGCGCCGACGGCTGATCCGGGTGGTCCCGGTCCCAGGCGGCCAGTTCCTCGGTGATTTGCGCCAGCCACTCGTCGAGCTGGGACAAAGGCCGCGCGTTCAACGACGGAAACGACCCCACCACCCCGGCCTTGCATTGGGCGATGGTCAATTCCGGATTGGAGATGATGAACAGCGGCGAGCAGATCACGGGCAGCCGCAGGCGTTTGGCGATTTCCGGGGGCAGAGACATGGCGATTCCTGTTAAGTGGGTGACGTTTACTTTGTAAATCTTTCGAATTCGGACGAACCGGCGCGGCATTCTGGCTCAGCATTCGGTTCGGAGGCCAAATATTTACAACGTACATTTTATAAAATCAAGCGCTTCCTGACTTCGGCGCTCACCCGCCGGTGAGCGATTCGGTCAGGATTCCTCATCCCGGCGCGGCGGCGACACCGCCATACCCGCCAGCAGAGTGCGCATGGTCTTCTTGCGCAGGGTGTCCGCGTCCACCTCGCCGCCCAGCCGCCCGGCCATATCCAGCACCACGATGCCGTGCAGGGTGGACCAGAACATATAGCCGATCAGATCGGCGTCGCCGTCCATCATCCCCTCGCGGATCATGTCGCGCACATAGCCGACCATGGTCTCCCGGGCGCGGCGGCTGGCGCGCACCAGCGCCGGGTAGCGGCTCTCGTCCACCTGGGAAATCTCCGACATCAGCTGGTAGGCGGCCGGATGCTCGGTGGCGAAGCGCACATAGGCGTCGCCGATGGCGCGGGCCCGCTCGCGGGCGTCGCTGCCCTGGGCCAGGCCCGCCTCCAGGGCGGCGGCGAAGCGGTCCAGCGCGGCGGCGCGCACGGTGGCGAGAATCTCGTCCTTATCCTGGAAATAGCGGTACGGCGTCATCGGGCTGACGCCCACCCCGGCGGCGATCTGCCGCATGGTGACGTTATCCGGCCCGCGCTCCACGAACAGCTCCGTGGCCACCTCGCAGACGCGCTCGCGGAAGGCGGCGATCTCCTGGTCGGTTTTCGGCTTCTTGGGCAACGGCGCGCTCCATGGTTGTCTGGCACAGGGCCAGGCGGCAAAGGCTTACAGTGTAAACCAAACGCCGGTCTAACGGTCCACCGGCACGCCACTCCACGCTCACGCGGATGCCGCACGCGGCGCGGCGAACGCCTCCCGCTGCAACCGGGTCACCAGCCGCTCCACGCCGGCCAGGGCGTCCCGTATTGACGCGTTCAGCCGCTCACCGCCCTCTTCCTGATACTCAATGGCGATCTCATGGAAGTGCTCAACGCCGATGAATTCCAAGGCGGTACGAACGCTGGCTTCCAGATGGTTCATAGGCGCCAGCGGACCACCGGCGCCCAGCCCATACCCGCCCCGGGACGACAGGATCACCGCATGGCGCGGACGGTCGTTCAGCAAGGGTTTCACCGGATGCGCCATGTTGGCCAGATCATAGGAGAAGGTGCGCTCCACTCGCACGATCTGGTCGATCCAGGCCTTGAACGCCGCCGGATAACTGTAGTTGTACAGGGGCACGCCCAGCACCAGCACGTCGGCGTCGATCACCTCGTCAACCAGGCGGTCGCTTTCCGCCAGCACCCGGTCCATACCGGACGACCGGTGCTCCGACGGTGTGAACGCGGCTTCAATCCAATCCACGGTCAGCAGCGACGGTGGCCGGGCGCCCAGGTCGCGGCGTGTTACCCCGTCCTCCGGTCGGAAGGCTTTCCATTGCTCGACAAAGTGGTGGCTGAGCCGGCGGCTCAGGGAGCCGTGCTCATGAATCCCGGAACGTCCGGGGCGGGGGCTGGCATCAAGGTGCAGTAAACGGGTCATGGCGTTCTCTCCGGTTGGGGTTGGCCGGCAGGTGAGCTGATCTCATTCCTGCTTGACAGACTTCCCATGAAACCGGAGGCTCGATACGGCGACAAACGATGAATTCTTGCCTTAATGGCAAAATCCAACTCATCCATAAGGCACCCCATGAGCGCCCGAAAACTGCCTTCCCTTTCCGCGTTGCGCGCCTTCGAAGCGGCGGCCCGTCATCGCAGCGCCAAGGCCGCCGCCCAGGAGCTGTCGGTGACCCCCACCGCCATCAGCCACCAGTTGCGGCAACTAGAAGAGTACCTGGGCATCGCTCTGTTCGTGCGCAAACCGCGCCAACTGGTGCTCACCGGCGCTGGGCAGACTCTGCTGGCGGCGTCCAGCGAGGCGTTCGACACGCTCGCCGAAACGGTGGCCCGGCTGCGCCATGATCCGGGCCACCGGACCGTCACGCTGTCCACCATCCCGGCGGTGGCCGGGCGTTTTCTGTTGCCCTGGGTGTGTCTGCTGCGAGACCGCCACCCACAGGTGGATTTGAATCTGCGGATCTCTCACGATCTGGTGACACTGGACGGCGTTGCCGCCGATATGGCGATCCGCTACGGCGACGGCCACTGGCCCGGGCTGGTGTCGGAAAAGCTGTTCGATAACATCTTTATCCCGGTCTGCAGGCCGACCCTGGGCATCACCCGGCACGACGACCTGCACCGGCACACCCTGCTGCACTACCAGCCGCCCAGCCACTCCGGCGCCCTGCTCACCTGGACGTCTTGGCAGAAGCTTGCCCGGCTGTCCCACCTCAACATGAGCGCCGGCCTGGTGTTTTCCGATGAGACCCACATCATTACCGCCGCCCTGGACGGTCAGGGCATTGCGCTGATGAGCAAAGCGTTAATCGCCGACGAACTGGACAGTGGCCGGCTGGTGCAGCCATTTGGGCCTGAGCTGCACGCCAAACCCTTCCACTTGGTGTACCCGGAAGAACGGCTGCGCGAGCCCGCCATCGCGGCGGTGCGGGAGTGGGTGCTTGGCTTGCGGACCGCGCTAACGGCCGCCGCGCCCGGCGGCTAGCCTCGGGGGCCGAACAAGATGACCCCGGCGCCGACAAGACAGATGGCCGCGCCGAGCAGGTCCCAGCGGTCCGGGGCACGCTGTTCGACCAGCCACAACCAGAGCAGCGACATGACGATATACACACCGCCGTAAGCGGCATAGGCACGGCCGGCGTAATCGGTGTCCACCAGGCTGAGCAGCCAGGCGAACAGCGCCAGACTGAACAGGCCGGGCACCAGCCAGAGCGGCGATTTTTCCAGCCGCCACCAGGCCCATACCGAAAAGCAGCCGGCGATTTCCGCCAGGGCGGCGGCGAGGTAAAGCAGCGGTGTGATCATTTCGTCGCGCCGGCATTCAACCGCAACAGCAGATAAACGGCGAAGCCGGTGGCAACGCCGGGCACCAGCCCCAACAGTGGCGCGATCCAGCCGTGCTTTACCGGCCGGGTTTTCGCTTCGTAAATCACCCAGGTGGTGAGCACCACCCAACACATGATGGTGTCCAGGGAATAGCCGGTGGCGTAGGGATTAACGAAGCCCGCGGCCATGGCGGCCAGCAGATCCGGGTCGCCGATCAGCGGGGGAATCACGATAACGACAAACAGCAGCGTGAAGAGCGCCGCCCAGAGTACGAGCAGCAAGCGAAACGTTTTGGTGGTCATGGCGAAGCCCTCGTTTTTTCAGGAGCTTAGCCCTCGCGGCCCTGATAAAGCAAAAGCCGCCTTGTGGGCGGCTTTTCTGGAAAGCGGCCTGCGCCTGGGTAAAAGCGCGGGCCGGGCCGACGCGGTGAGCGCGCGGTTCGGTTTTGTACGTTTCGCTATTTCGGGCGCTTGTCGAAGACGTGCTTGGCTTTGCCTTCGGAGCGGGCCAGCGTACCCGGTACAGCGACTTCGATTTTGGTGCTGATACCGATGTGAGTCTTAACCCGGTGCTGCAGTTCCTTGGCGGCGTCGCCGGTGGCGCTGTCGCCGCCGGTCGCTTCCGGTTTCAGTTCCACGCGCACGGTGACCCTGTCCAGGTTGCCGTCTTTTTCCACGTGGATTTCATAGTGCGGCGACAGCGCCTCGATCTTGAGGATCTGCTCTTCCACCTGGGTGGGGAAGACGTTGACGCCACGGATAATCAGCATATCGTCGCTACGACCGGTGATCTTGTCGATACGACGCATGGGCCGCGCGTGGCCGGGCAGCAGCCGGGTCAGGTCGCGGGTGCGGTAGCGCACGATGGGCAGCGCTTCCTTGGTGAGCGAGGTGAATACCAGCTCGCCGTATTCCCCGTCGGGCACCACCTCACCGGTTTCCGGGTTGATGATCTCCGGGTAGAAATGATCTTCCCAGATGGTGGGGCCGTCCTTGCTTTCGATGCATTCCATGCCGACACCGGGGCCCATCACTTCGGACAGGCCGTAAATATCCAGCGCGTGGATACCGAGCCGCGCTTCCAATTCCTCGCGCATGGTCTGGGTCCAGGGCTCGGCGCCGAAGATACCGACCCGCAGGCTGGTGCTTTTCGGGTCGATGCCCTGGCGCTCCATCTCGTCGGCGATGTTGAGCATGTAGGACGGCGTCACCATGATGATGTTGGGCTTGAAGTCCTGGATCAGCTGCACCTGCTTCTCGGTCTGGCCGCCGGACATGGGCACCACGGTGCAGCCCAGTTTCTCGGCGCCGTAATGCGCGCCCAGGCCGCCGGTGAACAGGCCGTAGCCGTAGGCCACATGAACGATGTCGCCGGCGTGACCGCCGGCGGCGCGGATCGAGCGCGCCATCACGCTGGACCAAACGTCGATGTCGTTCTGGGTGTAGGCCACCACGGTGGGTTTGCCGGTGGTGCCACTGGAGGCATGCACGCGCACCACGTCGCGCATGGGCGTGGCGATCATGCCGAACGGATAGTTGTCACGCAGGTCGTTTTTCACCGTGAACGGAAAATGCTTCAGGTCGTCCAGGCTGCGCAGGTCGTAAGGGTGCACGCCGGCGGCGTCGAAGCTTTTTCGGTAGTGAGCCACGTTGTTGTAGGCGTGGGTCAGGCTCCAACGCATGCGGTCGAGCTGCAGTTCACGAAGCTGGGCCAGATCGCCCCGCTCCACCGGGTCAAAACGATTCTCAAGATTAAACGGCATATCCATCACTGCCTTTCTCTTTGCTGATTTTGTTGTATTACTGCTCGCTTTCGGCCTCGTGGATTACCGGGCCACGGACCTTGTAGGACTTGCCACGGAACAGGGCCACCAGTTCATCACGGCCATTGCTGACACGGACATCGTAAACCCCGGTGCGCCCCTTGCGGGTCTGCTCGCGGGCTTCGGCGGTGAGCACGTCGCCAAGCTTGCCCGGCGCCACGTAATCGATCGAACAGCCGGACGCGACCGTGGCCTCGTTGTAGGTATTACAGGCAAACGCGAACGCGGAATCCGCCAGCGTGAAAATATAACCGCCGTGGCAGGAATCGTGGCCCTGGATCATCGCCTCGGTGACCGGCATGGACAGCACCGCCCGGCCAGGGCCGATCTCTTCCACCTGCATATCCAGGTGCTGGCTGGCACGGTCACGCTGGTACATGGCGTCCGCGCAACGGCGCGCCAGTTGCTGTTGCGAAGCCTGGGCGGCCAACGGGCCGGCGGCGAACGATTCGCTGGTATCAGACATCAAGAGCGTCCTCGTCGTTATTCCAGGTTGGTACGTTGGAGCGCGGCTATTCGCCGGTGAACCGCGGCGCGCGCTTCTCCATGAAGGCACTCACGCCTTCACGGTAATCCTGGCTGCGGCCGGCCTGGCGCTGCAGGTCGCGCTCCAGGTCCAGTTGCGTGTCCAGGTCGTTGCCGGTGCTGTCGTTCAGCGCCTGTTTGATCAGCGCCAGCCCACGAGTGGGCTGGGTGGCCAGATGCCGGGCCAGGTCGGCGGCGGTCTGGCGCAGGGCGTCGTCGTCCACCACCTGCCAGATCAGCCCCCAGTCGGCGGCCTGTTCCGCGCTCAGCTTGTCGCCGAGCATCGCCAGGCCCTTGGCGCGGGCCGTACCCACCAGGCGCGGCAGCTGCCAGGTGCCGCCGGAATCCGGCACCAGGCCCAGCTTGCAGAACGCCTGGATGAATTTCGCCGAGCGGCCGGCGATAACCAGATCGCAGGCCAGCGCGATGTTGGCACCGGCGCCGGCGGCCACGCCGTTGACCGCGCACACCACCGGCAACGGCAGCGCGGTGAGCGTGCGCACCAGCGGGTTGTACCAGGTCTCGATGGAGTGCCCCAGATCCGGCGCGGCGTCGGCGCCGGCGTCGGGGGATACCGCCCGGTCGGAAAGATCCTGGCCGGCGCAGAAACCGCGCCCGTTGCCGGTAACCAGCAGCGCGCGGCATTCGCCGTCCTGACGGGCCTGTTCGACCAGCCCGAGCGCTTCGCGTACCTCCCGGTGCATGGCTTCGTTGAAGCTATTGAGGCTGTCCGGGCGGTTCAGGACCAGCGTGGCCACGCCGTCCTGGAGACTGAATTCGATGGTGTCGAAGGCCATGAGGCGCCCCTGTTTGAAATCGAAAAGCGGCGAAAAAGCGGCCGCCCTCGGCGGGCCGCCACCTGCCTTCGAGCATAGCCAAAACATGACACCAGTCAATACACATCATCGATATTCATGTATCGCATGATGCAATAATGAAGACAAAAAACGATCGGCTATTTTTTATTTTTCCTTTTATTTCAGTGATATACAAACCCAAAAACGCCTAAATCTTTAATGTTACGAAATCGATCAATTGCGGCAGGATTAGAGGTCAGGTAGTTTATTTTCGACCCTGTTCCGGCCCATCGGGCCTTGCTTTGCGGAGGCAACCCCATGCCCTGTTTTCAACTTGAAGGCATCACCCCAGTGATCCATCCGGACGCCTACGTGGACCCCACCGCCGTACTGATCGGCGATGTCATCGTCGGTCCGGGCTGCTATGTGGGCCCCTGCGCCAGCCTGCGCGGCGACTTCGGCCGGCTGATTCTGGAGCGCGGCTCCAACCTGCAGGATACCTGCGTGATGCACGGCTTTCCCGGCACCGACACCGTGGTCGAGGAGGACGGCCACATTGGCCACGGCGCGGTCCTGCATGGTTGCCGCATTGGCCGCAATGCCATGGTCGGCATGAACGCCGTGATCCTGGACTACGCGGTGATCGGCGAATCGTCCATCGTCGCCGCTGGCGCCCTGGTAAAAGGGCGCTTCACCTGCCCGCCACGCTCGATGGTGATCGGCGCCCCGGCGGTGGTGAAGCGGGAACTCAGCAAGGAAGAGGTGCGATGGAAGTACGACGGCACCCTGGAATACCAGGCACTGGCGCGCCGCTACCGGAAAGCCGTGGTCGCCTGCGAGCCGCTCACCGAAGTGGAGCCGGACCGGCCACGCATGCAGACCAACACGTACGCGCCCAAGGGCGAGAAAGCAGCGGGATGACTGTAAGAACGGCCTCAAGCCGGCCAGCGCGCCTAGTCGAGGCCGCCGAAGCGTTGATAGAAACTCTCGCCCGGCTCGGGCAGCGGCCCCTGGGCGGTTTCGGCGTGCTGGGAGATCCAGGCCTCCGCGCCCTGATGAGTCAAGCGGTAGAGATTACGGGCTAACTGGCGCGCGGCGCGCCCCTCCCAGTCGGCGGGCAGCAGCTCTTCGGGCAACAACGGGTCGCGCAGCAGCAGCTTACGGTATTCGTGAATCAGTAATATCCGCGCCAGAAAGCACTCCCGGGGCGGCAGGCCTTTCTGCTTTTTCATCTGGTTCCAGAGTGGCCGAAACTGATCCAGAAAATCCCGATAGCCGTCGGCAAGCTGGTCCAGATTCCAGGCCTCGCGCACCTGCAGGCGCAGTGGCCGGGCGGCAAAGCTTTCGTGGGTGTCGGTCTGGAAGATGATGGCGTCATCCAGGGCGCCCAGCTCCTGCAGCGACGCGTTCAGCTCGGCGCGGTCCACGCCGGGGTGCGCCAGCACCGTGGGCGCGAAGGCGCCAAAGCCCATCCATTCCAGTTCCTGGCGGGTGTCGCGGCGCAAATCGGCGCTCAACTGATTCAGCACCACCAGAGTCCAGGCGCCGTCCCAGGCCGGCTGCACCCCGGAATAAACCCGCTTGAAGGCTTTCTCGAAGCGGCGCCGGCCGGCGCCAGTGAGGCCGTAATAGCTGCGCCGGCCTACTTTCTCGGCCATCAACCAGCCCTCGCGGGTAAGCCGGAACACCGAGGTGCGCACCAGCCGCTGGCTCACGCCCATGGGCGCCAGCAACTCAATCAGACTGCCCAGCCACACGGTGCCCCCACGCGGCACGATGGCGTCGCCGAACAGGGTAATAATCAGCGACCCGGTACGCAGCGGGCGCTGCTGCTGAAAGCGTTTAATCAACAGTTCCAAGTGGTCAGACTGCAAATCCACGGCGTTCCCTTACCCCTCGAAATGATTCGACATACTACCAAACACTCTTTCTATATGACACAAACCGCTCACGAAATCCAAGTAAAAACGGGCACTTGGCGAGATGAGTCCACTTTTATGACACATTAAACACGTTATTGACTTACATGCCGTATCGCTTTATACCTGTATCCATAGCGCGGCCCGCATGGGACCTGATGGCCGCAGGAAAACAACAAATTCGCCCCCGGGCATACGTGTAAAGGTGTGATAATGAAAACAACGCTGAAACAGCTGGCTACCGGCGCGGTCGCCGCCCTGAGCATCGGCCTGATGGCCGCCCCCGCGCTGGCCGCGGATAGCATTCGTATTGGCTCCTTCCTTTCTGTCACCGGACCCGCTTCGTTCCTGGGCGATCCGGAGCTGAAAACCCTGGAACTCTACATCGACAAACTCAACGAAGACGGCGGCCTGCTCGGCAAGCAGGTGGAGCTGGTGCACTACGATGACGTGGGCGACGCCGCCAAGGCGCGCACTTTCGCCAACCGTCTGCTGCGCCAGGACCGGGTCGATATCATCGTCGGCGGCTCCACCACCGGCGCCACCATGGCGGCGGTGCCGTTGATCGAACAGGCCGGTGTCCCCTTCATTTCCCTGGCCGGCGCCGAGACCATCACCACGCCGGTGAAGAAATGGGTGTTCAAAACGCCGCAGTCCGACCGCCAGGCGGCACGTCGCGTGCTCATCGACATGAAAGAACGGGGCATCACCAAGATTGGCCTGATTTCCGGCACCGGCGGCTTCGGCGCGTCCGGCCGCAACGTCACCAAGGAAATCGCCGGTGACATGGGCATCGAGATCGTTGCCGACGAGACCTACAACCCCAAGGACACCGACATGACCTCGCAGCTGACCCGCATCCGCGGCACCGAGGGCGTGCAAGCGATCCTGAACTTCGACTTCGGTCAGGGCCCGGCCATCGTCACCCGCAACTACGACCAGCTGGGCATAGAGCTACCGTTTTATCAATCCCACGGTGTCGCCTCGGACAGCTTCCTGGAACTCGCCGGCGACGCCGCCAACGGCCTGCGCTTGCCGGCGTCCGCGCTGCTGGTGGCGGACAAGCTGCCCGAGTCCGACCCGCAATATCAGGTGCTGAACCGCTACAAGAACGACTACGAAAGCCACTACAACGAGTCGGTCTCCACCTTCGGCGCCTACGCGTATGACGGTCTGCAGTTGGCGATCCGTGCGATCCAGCAAGCCGGCTCCACCGATAAGGCGAAAGTGCGCGACGCCCTGGAAAGCATTGACGGTTATGTCGGCGTCACCGGTACCTATCACTTGAGCGGCGAGGACCATATGGGTCTGGACGCCGAGTCGTTCCGCATTCTGGAAGTGCAAGACGGCGACTGGGCGCTGACCCAGTAAGCACGCCCCCGGGGCACGGCAAAAGCCTTGCCCCGGCCCTCTTCGACCCCCTCACCGACTACTCCGGGCACAATCATGTTCAGCGAGTTTTTCCAATTCAGCTTCTCGGGGATCACCTTGGGCGCCATCTACGCTCTGGTGGCTCTGGGGTTCACCCTGATCTACAACGCCAGCCACGTGATCAACTTCGCCCAGGGCGAATTTCTGATGATCGGCGGCATGGGCACCGTCGTACTGATGGACGCCGGCGCGCCCATCTATCTGGCGATTCCCGGCGCTATCGTCATGGCCGGTGTCGCCGGCGTGCTGCTGCACAAGCTGGCGATTGCCCCAGCGAAAAACGCCGACGTGGTGACGCTGATCATCATCACCATCGGCGCGTCGATTTTCCTGCGCGGGCTGGCGCAGATTTTCTGGGGCAAGGACTACCACGCCCTGCCCGCGTTCAGTGACACCGAGTCACTGTCCGTGGGCGGTGCGGTGTTGCTCACCCAGAGCCTGTGGATTCTCGGCATCGCTACGGTGCTGGTTGTCGCGCTGGGTCTGTTCTTCACCCGCACCGCCCTGGGCAAGGCTTTGCTGGCCACGTCCATGAACAAGGATGCCGCCAGCATGGTCGGCATCAAAACCGGCGCCATCCTGACGTTGGCGTTCGGCATCGCCGCCGTACTCGGCGCGGTGGCTGGCGTGATCGTCGCGCCGATCACCTTCACCGCCTACGACATCGGCATCATGCTCGGCCTGAAAGGCTTTATCGCCGCCGCCATCGGCGGCCTCGGCAGCAGCACTGGCGCCATCCTCGGCGGCCTGCTCCTGGGCCTGGCGGAAGCCTACACCGCCGGCTACATCTCATCGGACTACAAAGACGCGGTGCCTTTCGTGCTGATTCTGGTGATTCTGTTTTTCCTGCCCAATGGCTTGCTGGGCAGCCGGGCCGTGGAGCGTGTGTAATGGCGACCGTCAAAACCCACAGCACTCTCAAGACACACAGTAAAGCGCCCGGCCTGATCGGCCTGTTAGTGGTACTCGCGGCCGCCCCGCTGCTGGCGGCCAACGCCTTTCACTACGACCTGATGATCAAAATCTGCCTGACCGCCATGGTGGCGGTGGGCCTTAACCTGCTGGTGGGCTACGCCGGCCAGGTGAGCCTGGGCCACGCCGCCTTTTACGCCGGCGGCGCCTATGCCAGCGCCCTGCTCACTCAAAACTACGCCTTCACGCCACTGCCGGCGATGCTGACCGCCGCCGTCGGCGTGGGTGCCCTGGCCTGGCTGGTGGGCCGGCCGATTTTGCACCTCAAAGGGCATTATCTGTCCATGGCGACGCTGGGCCTGGGTGTGATCGCGGCCATCGTGATCAACAACGAGGACCAGATCACCGGCGGACCGGACGGCCTGGCGGTGGCGCCGCTGTCTCTGTTCGGCCATGAGCTGAGTGTGTTCGGCAGCTACGAATGGTTCGGCATGACGATTAGCGGCACCCAGCTGTGGTACCTGCTCGCCGCCGGCGGCCTGTTCCTGGCGGTGTGGCTGGCATTGAACCTGATCGACTCGCCGTTGGGCCGCGCCCTGCGCGCTTTGCACGGCTCCGAAATCGCCGCGCAAGTGGCCGGTGTGGATACCGCCAAGTACAAGCTGCGGGTGTTCGTGGTGTCGGCGGTCTACGCCAGCGTGGCGGGTAGCCTGTACGCCCACTACAGCGGTTTTATCACACCGGACACCGCCTCTTTCGGCCACTCCATCGAGCTGATCACCATCGTGGTGCTGGGCGGCATGGCGTCCACCTACGGCGTGATCCTGGGTGCCGCCATCCTGCTGCTGATCCCGCAACTGCTGACCGGCTTCCAAGAGCTGGAGATGGTGCTGTTCGGCGCCATTTTGATGGCGGTGATGATTTTCATGCCGCGCGGCCTGGTGCCCACCCTCGCGCGGCGCTTCCAGAAGGAGGCCGCATGAGCACACTGCTTTCCGTTAACAACCTGAGCAAGGAATTCGGCGGCGTACACGCCGTGGAGAACCTGAGCTTCGAGGTGGAAAAAGGCCGCATTCATTCCATTATCGGCCCCAACGGCGCCGGCAAAACCACGCTGTTCAATCTGATCACCGGGCTCTACCAGCCCAGCACCGGCACCGTGCACCTGAATGGGCGCAGCCTGGCCGGCCACAAGCCCCACGAGCTGGCGCCGCTGGGCATGTGCCGCACGTTTCAGAACCTGCAGATCTGCATGAACATGAGCGCCTTGGAAAACGTCATGCTGGGGCGTCATCGACACCTCGGCCAGGGCACCCTCGCCTCGCTACTGACACTGCCGTCGCTGCGCCGGGGCGACCGGGCCTGCCGGCAACAGTGCGCCGAACTGATGGCCTTCGTCGGCTGCGGCCAATACCTGAACCACCATGCCTCGGCAATGCCGTATGGCGCGCTCAAGCGTCTGGAAATCGCACGCGCCCTGGCCTCCGAACCGGACATCCTGCTGCTCGATGAACCCGCCGCCGGCCTCAACCGCACCGAGACCGACGCCCTGCGCGACGTGATCCGCAAGATCGCCGACAAGGGCATCACCGTGGTGCTGGTGGAACACGACATGAAGCTGGTGATGAGCGTGTCCGACCAGGTGCTGGTGCTCTGCTACGGCCGCAAACTGGCCGACGGCACGCCGGAAGAGATCCGCGCCAACCCGGATGTGATTGAGGCCTACCTGGGCAGCCGCAAGCCCGAAGAGGAGGCCATAGCATGAGCGAGACCCTGCTCAACCTGAGCCGCATCCGCACCGGCTACGGGCGCATCGAAGCGCTGCACGGCCTGGACGTGACCATTGCCAAGGGCGAAACCGTGGCCCTGGTGGGCGCCAACGGCGCCGGCAAATCCACCCTGTTGCGGGTGATCTCCGGCCTGCAACCGCTGAGCGCGGGAACGGTACACTTCGACGGCCAGGACCTGGCCCGCTGTAAGGCCGCCGACCGCGTACACCGTGGCATCGTCCAGGTGCCGGAAGGCCGCCAGGTGTTCGCTGGCCTGTCGGTGGAGGACAATCTCACCCTGGGCGCCTTCAGCCGCCGCCGGGACAAGACCGTTCCCGACGACCTGGACGCCATGTACCAGCGCTTCCCGATCCTCAAGGAAAAGCGCCGCCTGCACGCCGGCAATCTGTCCGGCGGCCAACAGCAGATGCTGGCCATGGCCCGTGCGCTGATGGCCAAGCCCAAGCTGCTGTTGCTCGACGAACCCAGTATGGGTCTGGCGCCGCTGATCATCGATGAGATTTTCGGCATCATCAAAGAACTGAAACAAGAAGGCATCACCATCTTCGTGGTGGAGCAGAACGCCTCCGAAGCGCTGGCCATCGCGGACCGCGGCTACGTGCTGGAGACTGGCGACATCGTCGCCACCGGCAGCGGCGAAACGCTGCTCAACGACGACAGCGTGAAAGCCGCCTACTTGGGCGGATAACCCCGGCCAAGATTATTGAGCAGGCGCTACGTCACTACCCCGGCGTAGCGCTTTTTTTATGGGAAAAACAGCCGAACCCTTAATAACAAAAAAAAGCAGGAATCAGGTCACAAACCGGGGTATTGTTCTCTGTCCCGTTTTTCCACCTCGGGGCTGACGGCCGCGCGCCGGTCCACATAACCATCATGACGGCGCGAATCACGGCTTTCCTATAGCGATCCTGACCCCTGGGGGGGGCCTTCATGTCGTACCGAATACTGCTCGGCAGTGTTGCCGCGCTCGCGTTCCTGTCCGCCTGTAAGTTCGACGTCGCCGAGAGCACTTACCGCCTTGGTGATTCCCTATCGCTTGAAGTGGAACGCGGCATTGCCGGCAATCCGAGTTTCACGGGTGGCCCGGGAGAAACGCAATCCGCGAATCCGACAAGTTGTCTGTCGGCACCGGATACCTGGTCGGTTTCACCGCCCGAGGTGACCTTGCAAAGCACTGATCCGGACGACGTCATACCGGAGCTGGCGATTACCCCGCAACCGACGCAGGCCGACACGCTGCAGACAGAGTTTCCACGCGACGGGTTCTCGTGGCATTGCTATTCGGCCTTCGCCGGCGACCAGACGCTGACCCAGGACATGTACGGCTCGGCCAAGCACCAGATCACCACCACACCGATTGAACAAACGGTTCGATTGGTCACCACCATCGGCAATCAAACCACCGACTTCCGCGATAGCCTGGCGTTTCACGACGTCTACGCCGACACCCTGCCTGATAGCGCCCCCCGGCGCCTGGCGGTGACACAACACGTTGATTTCAGCGTATTGAGTGAATTCTATTATGAACGCCGCTACGCGGTGTTCAACGATCGACTCATCGTCTCGTCGTCTGCTTCAGACGATATCGTTATTGTCTCCCGCGACGGCGATACCGTTCAGTTGCAGGCCGCCCGCCCTGAACTCAGCCCCGCTGCCGAGAGCCATACCACCGTCACCGAGGCGCGCATTGCCCGCCCCTATGTGAGCGGCGCCACCGGCCAGGTAGCGGTGTTCACCAGTGACGATGCCATCTCCTGGAGCAGCGCCGAGACCGGCCTCACACTGGCCGATGAGGAGACACTCTCGTTTCTCTATTATGACGCCGATGCCCGCCGTTGGGTGCTGTTTGCCGTCGGAGAAACCGGGGCCGTCAACAGCTATTTCCTGTCCAACGGCAACGCGGATCGTTTCTCGGTAACCGGCTCTGGCCCGGTGCTCACCCTAATCACGGTCGCACAGGTGGACAACGCGGTAGTGCCGAGGCTGATCGGTGTGGATGCGGAGGGTTTGAAGCTGGCCACATTCCGTAGTGGCCAATGGCAATATGAAAAAATCAGCGACAATTTCGCCACCCTAGACCAGATCAACAGCACGATGCACAACGATGACCTCTTTCTGGTCGTTGCAACGTCGGAGGATAGCGCCCTGTATCGCTACCGCCCCGGCAGCGGCACGGACATGACTCTGGTGGCCACGCTTGAAAGCGGAGACGCTGCCAACCTGGTCAGCGACGGAGAGCGCCTTCTCTTGATCGAGAACGGAGAGGTTGCGCTGAGCACCGACGACGGCGAAACCTGGACCACCGCGTTGGACATCACCAACTTGCCGCTGTATCGCGAGCTGCCCGGTGCGTCGCTGAATGCAACGCGTGTCGAGCATCTGTCCCCCGAAGAGGCGCTGGTTTCCACGTCTTTGAGCGCAACCGGCTACCCCGGCCAGCGCATCACCGTGAGATTGAATCTGACCTCCGGAGAGGTGCACATGGTGGCGGGACAGGCAGGGGCCGATAGTGGATCCGGGCCCATATCCCCGAACTTACCTTACCTCTGGGCGCATCTGGGGACCATTGAGGATCAGAACTACCGCTTTGCCTACAATCACGACGGCGAAATGGAAGCGGAAGCCTTGAAAGTGGAAGCCGTCGAGCGCCCCACCACGCCTGGAAGCAATGGGCCCTCACCCTCCGAGAGCGGCAGTAGTGGTGGTGGTGGCTCCCTGCCACTCGGGCTGCTCGCTATTGTGCTGCTCGCCATACGCCGCCGATAGACCCCACCAGGCCGGGCGACCTCCCCCGCCCGGCCACGCAAAAACGTCATAAGGGTGGACCTATTTGCCCAAGCGCCGCATCATCCACCACGGTGCCATGGCCACGCTGCGAACCCTTGCTCGGAGATCTTAGTGCTTGCGTGATTGCGGCGGGCGGCATGGCACCGGTCCAAAAACAACGACGCAGAACAAGAGGGAGAGCAATGTCTTTATTAAAAGAGCTGCTGCCGACGATGGCGCTGGCGGCCCTGGTGGGGTGCCAGCAGGTGCCGCCCGCCGAACCGGCGGATGCCATCTGGCTGAACGGGCCGATCATCACCATCGACGACGCCCAGCCGCACGCCGAGGCCGTGGCGATACGCGACGGCCGCATTGTAGCGGTGGGTAAACGGAAACAGGTGATGCGCTACCAAGGCGACATCACCACTGTGCATGACCTGCACGGTCGCACCTTGCTGCCCGGCTTCGTGGATGCCCACGGCCACGTTTTCTTCACCGGCTTTCAGGCCATGAGCGCCAACCTGCTACCGCCGCCGGACGGCGGTGTCTCCGATGTGGCGTCAATGGTCGAAACACTGAAGACCTTCGCCAAAGACTCGCTGTTGCGCGAAGAGTTCGGCTTGATCTACGGCTTCGGCTATGACGACTCGCAACTGGCCGAAAAGCGCCACCCCAACCGCGCCGAACTGGACCAGGTCAGCCAGGATGAACCGGTACTGGTGATCCACCAGTCCGGCCACTTCGGCGTGGTCAACAGCGTAGGGCTGAAGCAACTGGGCATCACCGCGGACAGCGACAACCCGAAGGGCGGCGTTATCGCCAAGGATCCGGCCACCGGCGAGCCCACCGGCCTGCTGGAGGAAAACGCCTTCTTCATGGCGTTGGGCAAAATGTTCCCGAAAATGAGTCCGCAGCAGGCCATCGCCATGCTGCAGCAAGGCGAGAAGCTGTACACCCGCTACGGCTACACCACCCTGCAGGACGGCCGCAGCGCGCCGCAGCACGTTAAGATCGCCGAGGCCGCCGCCAACGCCGGCGCCCTGCGCGCCGATATCGTCTCCTATCCGGATATCCTGAACCCCGGGGTGGAAAAATTGATGGTGGCGCCGTTCTATCACAACGTGGACAGCGCGCCGCAGTATCACAATCACTTCCGCATCGGCGGCATCAAGCTGACGCTGGACGGCTCACCACAAGGCAAGACGGCCTGGCTCACCAAACCCTACTACCAGCCGCCGAAAAGAAAAAGCGACGACTACGCCGGCTACGGCGTGGTGGACGACGACAAGGTCATCGAGGTGTACACCCAGGCCCTGAAGAACCATTGGCAAACGCTGACCCACGCCAACGGTGACCGGGCCATCGACCAGATGATCATGGGCTGGCGTGAAGCCGAAGCACGCGTGCCCGGCGTGGATGTCCGCCCGGTGCTGATCCACGGCCAAACGCTGCGCAAGGACCAGATCCCCGCCCTTCAAGAACTGGGCATCTTTCCGTCTCTGTTCCCGATGCATACCTTCTACTGGGGCGACTGGCACCGTGAATCCGTGCTCGGCCCGGAGCGGGCGGAAAACATCTCGCCCACCGGCTGGGTGCGCGAACAGGGGCTGCGTTTTACCACCCACCACGACGCCCCCGTGGCGCTGCCGGACTCCATGCGTGTACTGAACGCCACGGTGAACCGCACCACCCGCAGCGGACGGGTGCTCGGTGAAGATCAGAAGGTGGATGTGATGACCGCACTGAAGGCGATGACGTTGTGGTCCGCCTGGCAGCACTTCGAGGAAGACAGCAAAGGCTCCATCGAAGTCGGCAAGCTGGCGGATTTCGTGGTGCTCTCTGACAACCCGCTAACGGTGCCGGCGCCAAGCCTGATCGACTTGCAGGTAGAGGAAACCATCAAGGAAGGCGAGACCATCTACCGTCGTGAAACCCGCACCAGTGACGCGGCACCGCCGGCACTGGGCCTGGCGCCGGCGCTGGCCAGCCATGGGCACCAGCACGCCCACGGTGAGAGCCACTTTGGTGGTGACGGCTGCTTTTCCCCGGGCCTGGAGGTGATTTTCCATAGTCTGAGCGGCGCCGCGCACTGATCGCGGCCCCAACAACAACGCCCGGCTTCGTTCTTCAGGGAACGGAGCCGGGCGTTTTCCTCACTGACTGGCGCTTAAATCACTTAGCGCCTACTCCACGCATTCGAACGACGCCGCGACCATCGGATCGCCACCGTCGATATAACGGGGCCACGCCGGGTAATCACACAGCGGCCGGGTACGGCCCGGTTCGCCAACCGTGTCGGTTGTGATCTGGTTTTCCGGCGCGGTATCGTTTTCCACCCAGTCCTCCAGCGCCGTCAGGGAATCCCAGGTGGCGTTAAAGCTGAGGCTGGCGCCATGGCCGAAGCCAGCCACTTCATAGAAGCGCACGAACGAATCGACTTTGTCCTCGCCCATCTGATTCAGCAACCGGCCGTAGTACATCTCGGTGGCGCGGGTGCTGACCAGCACATCCGTCATACCGTGCGCCAGCAACAACTTGCCGCCGCCTTCCTGGAACTCGGAAATGTTGGTGCCCGCATTGAGCCCCACACTCAGCTCGCTGATGCGCTGGGCGTACTCCGGCGCCGGGTTGATCGGGTCCAGGTTATAAGAATTGAACGAGGCATCCCGGGCCACGGAATACTTCACCCACTGATCCACCAGCACACTCAGGTAGGGCGCGTAACGGGGCATATCCGGGTACACCGGCGCGGTGTAGCCCAGGTTCAGGAAGGTCACGGTGTTGCCCACCGGCGACACCGTGTCGATGCCCAGGTCAGCGCCCCACACATTGCTGCCCGGGTAGCGGGTTTCGCCGCTGGCCAGCGGGAAGTTAAACACCACGCCGCTTTCCATCGCCTTCAACGCCTCGATCTGCGCGTCGGACAAACAGCTGTCGCCGTCGTCCCCACCACCGGGGCAACGCAGCGGGTTGCCGTTCACCATCGCCGTGGACGGATCAAAGATCGCGTTGCACTGGCGCTGGTCATTGATCAACTCGTCCGCCAGACCGTCCAGCTCATCGCAGGCCTGCACGGCCGCGTCCAACAGCAACTGGCGCTTGGCGTAGCTCGGGTAGGCGCCCGGCTGCGACAAAGCCCGGCTGATGGACTGCCCGGCCAACAACGCTTCCACATCGTTCCACGCCGGGTACCAGGCAATAGCGCCGTCCCAATCGTCCGGCCAGCGCTGGATGCTGGTCAGCGCCTCGCGGCCGCCGGTGGAGCCGCCGGCGAAGTAATGTTGCTCAGGCGAACTGGCGTAGCGCTTCTGGACAATAAAAACCGAGGCGTCACGGGTTTTCTTCAGGGCGTCGCCGGCAAAATTATCCACCGCTTCGTCGTTCAGACCCCAACGACCATCCTGGGAACCCAGGGCGTTCGCCTGGTGACCGGAATCGCTGGCGAAGGTGGCGTAGCCGCGGCCCAGCGGCGTGGGCTGATCCACCGCGCCTTGCGCCACGTTGCCGGCGATGTTGGGGATGCTGCCGTTAAAGCCGCCACCACCGAACATCAACACCTTCGAGTTCCATTCCGTGGGCAGCGCCACCTTGAACAGGATATCCGGCGCCGCCGGGTCCACCGGCCCAATGCGCCCGGACACCATACAATGCTCTGGGATAGTGGCCGCGCCGCTGCCACTGGCTGCGATCACTTCCGCCGCCGTGACTTCGCCGCCGGAGGTGGCCAACCCGATGGAGGCGGCCGGAATCTCCAGGCCCACCAGCTGGTCGCACGATCTGGCCTGGGGTTGTTCGGCCACCGGGGAATCGCTGCTGTCGCCGCCGCAGGCCGTGAACAGGGCGCTGGAAACGCAGCACAGCGAAATACCCAACCACTTAATACTCTCTCTTGGTTTCATCACACTCTCCCGATCTTGTAATTATTCAGGGGTTCTTTTTTTGTTAGCGCGCCGGCCCGGTAACGCCCCGGCACGGCGCTCTTAAAGCATAGAGCTTTTTCACACCACATTCACTCTGATGTGAATTAGTTTCTCTGAGGCCGCAAGGCGGCAAGAAAAGGAGAGAGGTTTGTTGGCGCTTACCAGCCGGCAGAGTCAGTAGCGGCGCTGCTCACGCATCTCGTAATGCTGAGCGTGCGCATCCCAGTGCGCCAGCACCGCCCTGGCTTTGTCCGGCACGTAGGACACCGTGACGTCGTCACCCACGAACGCCTTGATGGCGTCAAGAGTATCGAACTCCATCAGGGTGATGAACTCCACCTCATCGGCGTGCTCGCGGCGCAACAACTGAATACTCCGGTAGCCGGGCACCTGCTTGGCTTCGATGCCGGGGAAGATTTCTTCTTTAAGCAGCGCTTCGTAGCGGTCGGCGTTGGCGTGGGTGGTCCAGCCGTGCCAGATGCGTTTGATCATGGCGTTCTCCATGAGCATTTTCGATAAGCATTCATAGTTCTACGGTCCGGCGCGGCTGTCCAGACACCGGACGAGTCAATGAACCCCGGGCATCGCCAGGACTTCGAACGCGACACCCTGGTGCCCATGCAGTTCGTGTTTCCGCACAGCCGGCTGCTTTCGCCCCGGGTGCGGCATTTTATGGGGGCGGTGGAGGGGGCGTTGAGGGAGCGGTTGGCGCAAATGACTTGAAGCCGGATTGAGCCGAGAGCAGGGTATTCACAGAATGATTCAGCTGAATCACTGGACGAACGGCCATGCCGGAGCAACCACAATGAAAAAGCTACTCGCCCGTTCTAATTGCGACATGGAACGGATCACTTTACACATGGATGCGACTACCAAGACGCTGTTGCAGCGAGCGGCTGACGTCAGCGGTCTGCGCTTAGCGGAGTTTATTCAAGGCAGCGCCAAAGCCCGCGCTCAGCGCCTGCTCAGCCAGAGCGTGGTCACCCGCGTCAGTAACGAGGACTTCTGCCGGGTGCTCGACACCGTTGAAAACCCACCTGCACCCACCGACGATCTAATTAAGGCACTGAGCCGTTCAACCTGATTCCTGCCAGTAGTCAACCTTGCAGGCGCAATCGAACCGAGGCCTCGACATCGCGGGCCACCCGAATCATCGCGGCCACCAGCGATTCGTCAACTTCCAGATGGCCTTCGTACTCAGCCAGATTGCGTTTCCGGTGGGCTTGGTCCAGCACCCGCCACTGAACGTTCGGCAAATCCGCCGTGTGCTTGAGACACTGAAAGACCAGATAGCGGCTTTCCGAGCGGTAGCCCTGCAAGCGGAGGGCGGTAAGCGCCAGGGCATGGGCCGCGTTGTAGGCCAGATCGAAACGGCTCTCCAGGCTCAGACTTTCCTGCTCGGCGTCGCCCAGTCGGCGCTGCCCAGAGAGGAACAGGCCGTTGAGTTCGGCCTGGGCGGGCGGTTCAGGTTTGAGCTGGCCGGTGCGGGCCAGATTCTCCAGAGGATCGGAAGTCATCGGGTAAGCGTCCTTGCAACAGTATCGTGTCCCCCGAAAGCACCTTGCGCAGGAACGGATTGCCGTCCCGCAGCCGCTTCTCGAACTCCGCGTTGGTGTACAACGTCGGATTAATCGGCCGCCCCAAGGTGCTCTCCACATCGGCCAGCATCCCGTAGGCCGATTCAAGAGTCAGGGTATCGGACACCAGCAGCAGGTCAATATCGCTCGCCGCCGTCGCCCCGCCCTTCGCCACCGAGCCGTAGACCAGCGCCAGATCAATGACCTCCGGAGAGGCTGCCAGCGCCCCCCGCAGCGGTTCAACCAGGCCCACCGTCTTGCGGATCAGGGCCACCAACTCGGCATAGATCGGCGATTCCGGATTGGCCTGATAGTGCTTCTGGTTGCCCACCCGAAACACCCGCACCAACCCGCTATCGGCCAGCTTCTTCAGCTCCCGCTGCACCCCGCCGGAGCCCATACCCAGCAGGCCGATAACCTCGGCGCCGAAGAAGCTCCGCTCCGGCTGGCCGAACAGCAGCCCCAGCACTCGCTGCTGAGTGTTGGAGAACAAGGCGTCGGCCAGGGAGAGGCGGCCGGGATGAGTTTCGATACCGTGATTTATACCCATAATGGGTAATTATAAACCCTATATGAGTATTCTCATATAGGAAAACCCATATTGAGTTCTCAAAACCCCGAAACGGGTATGCAATTTGGAGCAGCGCTCAAACGGCCTCCCGGTCACTCCAAGGACGGATAGTCATCAGCCCACGCTCCGACCGCGGTTCAGTACCTGCACCGCTCGCAGCGGAACGCCATACCCCACACGCACCAGCCAGCTCTCCGCGCCCAACGCACGGCGGCCCCGCTGGAGACACCATGGCCCGTAACCCAGGGCAGGGAGATGACCACATCGGCAGGCCATTGCTGGACTAGCTGGTTTACATTTTTCACTGATATAAACCCATGAAGAACATATCAGGCCATAAATTCAAGCTACCGTACGCAGCAACCAGGGAAGTCATAGGACGGCCAGATATGCGCCGGCTGCGCAACATGCGGACCTGGCAATTCAATTGCACCCGACCTGAAATTGGTAGTATGCGCTCACATACCCCGGAAAAGGCATGATTGATGGTTTCATTAGTACATCGTAAAGGGCAGGTGACAGCATAAGCCGTCGGAAATCTGGCATCTTACCTTGTCTTTACTGGGGGGCGCAGCTAAGCTCGCTGCTACATTTCCTGCAGCAGTTTCAAAAAAGGAAACCCCGTGAAATCGTCTCCGCTTCCACTGACTATGATTGATCTTTTTGCCGGCGCCGGCGGTCTCTCAGAAGGGCTTAGTCAGGCGGGTTTTAGATCTCTATACGCAAACGAAGTCGTTCCGCGATATGCGGAAACTTACGCGCTTAATCATCCTGAAACTCTTATCGAGCGCGGCGACATTCGGGCCGTTGACGCGTCGCTAGTCCGTAAAAATCTGGGGTTGCGCAAAGGCCAACTTGATCTGATAGCTGGAGGGCCGCCGTGCCAAGGCTTCTCTATTAACGCCCCCAAACGATCTTCAGATGATGAGCGAAACAGCCTAGTTCACGACTACCTGCGTTTTGTCGATGAGTTTCAGCCAAGAGCCGTAATTATAGAAAATGTCCCGGGACTCGTATCTTTTGAGAACGGCGCGACCCTTCAATCCATCTTGACCGTTCTAGGCCAACATGGATACGAATCTGACGTTAAAATATTGTATGCCCCGCATTTTGGTGTCCCGCAAACTCGCTGGCGCACAATCATTATTGGACTTAGAGATCACGAGATAACTGAAAAGGTGTTTCCTGACCCCGTACGAGAAGCGCCCGTTCGGGTGAATTTCACATCTAATTTTGCGGGTAGAAACATCGTCGCGATACCAAAAAGCCTGGAATTGCCATCTTTTGTAACGGTTAAAGACGCTCTGGACGATCTCCCTGTATTGAAAAACGGTGAAACCGGCACTCCTGAGAAGAGCTATAGATCTGAACCTCAGAATGACTTCCAGAAGATTTTACGCGCAGGATCAGCTTCCGTTGTGAACCATGAATCCGCTCGCCTAGGTGCCATCAACATAAAGAGAATGAAGCATATACCAGCCGGTGGAAACTGGACGGACATACCAGAGAACCTTCTTCCGAAAGGCATGAAGCGAGCCCGCAAATCTGACCATACAAAGCGTTACGGCAGAGTACACCCAGACGGTCTCGCATCAACTATACTGACAAAATGCGACCCACATTGGGGGGCCTACTTTCACTACAGCCAAGATCGCACCTTCACGGTAAGAGAGGCCGCAAGAATTCAAACCTTCCCAGATCGTTTTCATTTCACCGGCTCAAAAGTGGAACAATACGAGCAAGTTGGTAACGCAGTGCCACCGTTATTGGCCACTGCCATTGGGCAATCTCTGGTGAAAATACTCGAAATGAAAATTTCCTCCAATAAAAAGAAAGCAAAATAAGAGATTTTAATGGCTTCTACTATTTGGGAATTCTTTGGCTATAGATCTGATGATTTTTCCCCAATCGCCTTAAAAAGCGCAGCAGACGGTCACTGCCCTTATATTAACGCGCCCTGCCAAAAGCGGTTTCGAGACAACGTTGTTTCTGGCGTTTGCACATTGCAGCAAAAGTCTGGCGCAAGAGTAATATGCTGCCCAATTCGACTTTACGCAGATGGCTATGACATCTTAAACCAGGTCGCAGAAAAGGCTTTTGGCAGTAAGTATCAGCTCATCTCTGGGGTAGAGGCTGCCAATCATGCCCGCACTCATAAAGAGGCAGTGATTGCCGTTTTTGGACGCGGATGGGGTGGCGAATTGCGCCTCCCTCAGAAGTCGGGCAGAGGAGGATATTTTGTAGATTGGGTGCTGGCTCTAATTGATGAGAATGGCGACCTCATAGAGTTTACTGCTGTTGAGGTTCAGACCATTGACACAACCAACTCTTATCGAAATGGCTATGAGGCCCTCCTAGAAGACAGAGAAATAATAGACACAAAAGCTGGGCTCAACTGGGAAAATGTTAACAAAAGGATACTGCCCCAGTTGATTTACAAAGGCCAAGTTTTGCAGAGAGAAGAGCTATGCAAAAAGGGCTTGTTCTTTGTTTGCCCGCAACCCGTATATGCACGAATTATGGAACGGCTGGGCGGAGAAGATGGCTTGATCAAGTACGCTCTCCAGCCGGCATCTATAACCTTTATGGCTTATGAGCATAAATATAAGCCGCACGAGGATGCTGAAACAGTGCCACTAGTCAATAGCATTACGCATTCAACTACTGTCTATAAGGTCCAAGAAGCCTTTAATAACGTAACGCTTCCCGATGAGAATGTTTACAAAAAGGCAATCCTGAAAGCGCTGAATAAGTACTAGCCCGCCCCGGGCCAATGCACTCAACTAGAGCTGTAGTCCCATTCGTACTAAACCCGAAGCCACCTGGTTATCCGTTACCGATAGTTCTACAGCCATGTAGACCTAGAGAGTAAGCATGCGATGCCGCCGCTCGGCAAAGCGGCGGGCGCAAAGGCATGCCCTCAAACGCCGGTAGTCTTAGGAGCCGCAGATATGATAAGGCGGCCCTGTCTGACCTCTACCTGAAGAGGTGTACCAACTGGAAAGCCAGCTTCTTCAAGCCAATAGCCCTTCACATGCACCCAAGGCACGGGCGGCCTGGGCTGCTTGAGTCGATGGACGCGTACGGGATCGAGGGTTTGGTAGTATTGCCCGGGATGCACTTTAAGGTGCCGAGTGTAGGGGAAATCGCGGTTCGATTTTCGGGTTTCGCTTTTACCCACGCGGGCGCGTGGCTTATGATTACGCTCAGCCATGATGGACTCCTTGTCAGTCTGTTGTGGTTAGCTGCCTTCGGGTGTTGCCGCACCCGGAGGCAGTGCTTTATGTTCTCACACCACCAAGAGCAAACAAAATAACTTATCGTTATTTCCCTTGCCTTTCCTCCACACGCTTCGTCACATGCACCGGAATCATGCTCATATTAACAAACTGATATTTATTCAAATTTATCAACCGTTCGCAGGTTAACTTAATCTCATACTTAGCCATCAGCGGCAAATCATTTTTTGACGGCTTGGAACCAGTTTGGTCATAGAGGACCCATAACCGAACACCATAATCCTTGCCGTTAACATCTTTTATGTTTCCACTAATCCTATCAAGAATCTCGTCTTTATAGCCATAACTGGATTCACCTATATACCCCCTTATCTCATCAAGAAAAACCTGATCAGAAAGAAAGAACTGACAGTAAAACCTAGCCTGTGAAAAAAGATAATTCAGGGAGCTGGAACCACCATATCTCTTCACATGCGTTATATATATCACATCATCATCCACCTCAAGAATGTCGCAGAATTCCTTATCTTTCTTACTACCCCCGATTTTTAACTTTGCCTGATCAAACTTCACCGCAAATATATTTTGCTTACAATATTCACGGTTAAAAATTTCCTCTCTATTCTGTTTTTTATTTTTGTCAAAAATATCAATCTCCTTATACTCATCATCAACCTCAACCTCCTGAAGCTCGATCTCTATAAAATCCTCTATAGATTGATAAAAACCAGGGTCAATCTTTCTCCACTTGCCATCAAAGAGAAAATAGCAATCCCCATCCACCTCCATATCAACCACAATGCAGGAGTACAAGAACCAAAATTTGTATGCCAGTATCGCATCTTCGTCATGCGAATAAGCGTATATCTTTTTCCTCTTTAGGGAATCAGCAGAAAGCTGATCAACATCAACAGCTTTCTCATTCCAAAGATGAGAGACTTCTATGTAGGAATGTATTCTATTCTTTCTTTTACTATTCGCAGAGTATGAAAAACTATATTCATCTTCAGGAATAAACTCCGGGATCGCCAAATGCATCCTGTCAACATCTCTATTCTTGATCTTTTCAATCAATAAATCGTCAAGCCTCCTAATCATTTCCTCTTGCACGTCTTGGAAGTTTGGGTAATTAGGAAAAAGCTCCTTATATTCATCAGAATGATAATTATCCAAAAAATTTCGCGCGTACGCGACCATAGTTCCCCAGTCGATCTTCTCGTCACCTACCACTTTCACCGTTAGGCTATCCTTGCCTTGCAAAGTGACACGATTATTGTCCTTGAGATGTGCGGACATAAACTCTAAGTACTCCGACTCCTCCATACCTATCGTTGAAGACTCCGCGGGCTTACTTAAACTTCTGCTTATATTTTTAGTATCGACCGTCCTGTGACTGGACCTGGTCTGCCGAATTTCTTTATTTCCACACATATTCATGGCGGTAATAATCCCAAAATCCGGCTCACAGTTTAGCTTTTCCAGCCAACTAGCCCCATGTACACCGAAACACGCGGCGAGCACCCTTTCATTTATACTAATAAGCAGCAAGCCGCTAGGGCGCAATACGCTTGTTGCGAAGTTGATTTTATCGCTATCATCTTCAATCTTTTCGTTTATGAAATCGAGCCATATTGGGTTCTTACTGTCATACTTCTTCATATTTCCACAGAAGAACCTAACGGATATCCCATCCACTTCGATATCTCTTATTTTGAAGAGTTCAGTCTCCCCAGGGATCTTTTTTTCTTTAACTATAGATTTGAAATCTTGCCCCTCTTTACCCAAAAAGAATGAGATTTTGGCCATTTTCTTGTCCATCCTGGCTCCTTATTATTTTCTGTTTCTCTGGTAGAAAGAGCCAAACCAGCTCTTAAGTAAGTTTTTAGCACAAAAAAAGGCCGCCCCAAAAGGAGCGGCCATCACCAAGGAAGCCTTGAATTAAAGAGTCAGGACTAACTCACCACACGAGTTATGCGTCCCCTTTCTTCTTCGCCACCAGCGTAAGGATGTCGTAGCTGGCGACGAGTTCGTCGTTCTGGTTTTTGACTTGCACATCCCAGACCACCACGCCCTGGGGGGTGCCGTCGGGGGCGGCTTTGCCTTGGTCGATCTTGCGCTTGCACGTCAGGCGGGCCTGGATGGTGTCGCCGGCGCCGACGGGGGTGATGAAGCGGAGGGTGTCGAGGCCGTAGTTGGCGAGGACGGGGCCGGGGGCCGGGGAGACGAAGAGGCCGGCGGCGGCGGAGAGGAGGAAGTAGCCGTGGGCGATGCGTTTGCCGAATTGGGAGTCTTTCGCCGCGATTTCGTCGAAGTGCATGTAGAAGTGGTCGCCGGAGAGGCAGCCGAAGTTGACGATGTCGGCTTCGGTGACGGTGCGGCGGTGGGTGAGCAGGGATTCGCCGATGGCGAGGTCGTCGAAGTGGCGGCGGAAGGGGTGCACTTCGGTTTCGAGCACGTCGGCGCCGCGCACGTATTCGCCGGTGACGGCGGCGAGCATAGACGGAGAGCCCTGGATGGCGGTGCGTTGCAGGTAGTGGTGGACGGCACGGATGCCGCCAAGTTCTTCACCGCCGCCGGCCCGGCCGGGGCCGCCGTGTTTGAGCATGGGCAGGGGCGCGCCGTGGCCGGTGGATTCTTTCGCGGCTTCGGCGTTGAGCACTTGCAGGCGGCCGTGGCGGGCGGCCAGGGCCGGGATGGCGCGGGCGGCGTTTTTGGCGTCTTTGGTGGCGAAGGTGGTGACCAGGCTACCTTTGCCTTTGGCGGCGAGTTCGACGGCTTCGTCGAGATCGCCGTAGCCCATCAGGGTGCTGACCGGGCCGAAGGCTTCAATGTCGTGGGCGCCGCCGTCGGCGTGGGGGTCGCCGCTGCGCAGCAGGCGCGGGGCGAAGAAGGCGCCGTTTTCGGTGCCTTTTCCGATGGGGGCGGTGCCGCCGTCGGCACCAAAGAGACATTCGCTGGTGTTGAGCAGCTCGTTGACGGCGGCGGTGACGTCCTCTTTCTGGGCGATGGAGGCGAGCGCACCCATGCGCACGCCTTCTTCGTCCGGGTCGCCGAGGGTGATTTTTTCCAGGCGCTGGATCAGGCGGTCGGCGAAGGCGTCCAGGTGCTGCTGGGGCACCATGATGCGGCGGATGGCGGTGCATTTCTGGCCGGCTTTGACGGTCATCTCGCGGACGATTTCCTTGGCGAGGAGGTCGAACTCTTCGTCGTCGGGGGTGACGTCCGGGGCGAGGATGGCGCTGTTGAGCGAATCCGCTTCGGCGTTGAAGGGGATGGAGCGGTTGATCACGTTCGGGTGCGCGCGCAGTTTGCGGGCGGTGTCCGCGGAGCCGGTGAAGGTGATCACGTCCTGTTCGTCGAGCTGGTCCAACAAATCACCCGTACCGCCGATCACCAGTTGCAGGGCGCCTTCGGGCAGCGCGCCGGAGTCCTGCATGAGGCGCACGCAGGCTTCGGTGACATAGCTGGTGGCGGTGGCGGGTTTGACGATGCAGGGCATGCCGGCGAGGAAGTTGGCGGCGAATTTTTCCAGCATGCCCCAGACCGGGAAATTGAAGGCGTTGATGTGCACGGCGACGCCGCCGCGCGGCACCAGGATGTGGGTGCCGGCGAAGTGGTTGTTCTTGCCCAGCGGGATTACCGGGCCTTCGTGGAGGACGTTGCCCGAGGGCAGTTCCTTGCGGCCCATGCTGGCGTAGGCGAACAGGGTGCCGAAGCCGCCGTCGATGTCGAAGGCGTTGTCGCCCTTGGTGGCGCCGGTGTGGCGCGACAATTTATAGAGCTCTTTTTTGTGTTCCTGCAGGTGCAGCGCCATGGCCTTGAGGCGGGCGGCGCGTTCCTGGAAGTCGAGCTTGAGCAGGTCTTTGACGCCGGTGGTGCGGCCGTAGTGGACGGCGGCGGCGAAGTCCGGGATGTCGTCGTGGGCGTGGGCGACGAT
>JBFJUC010000001.1:0-38562 GCA_041624875.1 Alcanivorax sp. | reverse complement strand
CATGCCCTGGGAGACCGCCACCAGGGCATTATTCCTGTTCCAGCCGGTGGCGAAGGCGTTGGACTGCTGGGCGGGGAAGACGCCCACTTCCGGCATGCCGATCCCGGCTTTCTCGGACAGCTCGCGCACCGTGTCCAGCAGCCATTTTTCGCCGCTGTTGGAGGGCTGTTTGATGATCTGCGCCCGGGTCGACCACTTGGCCATGGGCTTGGATATCAGCAGTGAAATGAACGAACCGGCGAAGCCGAACACGGCGCTGAAAATCAGCAGGTTGCCCAGATCCAGCCCGGTGCCGCTTTGCGCCAGATAGGAATTCACGCCCAGCAGGCTGAGCGTGACGCTGGCCACCACGATGACCGCCAGGTTGGTAAGCAAGAACAGCGCGATGCGCATCATTGAGGTCGATCTCCAAAACCAAAAGGACGTTGTCAAAACGATCGTTAAATGGGGGCGGCGCGGTTGTCTTCAAGCGCCTCGGCGGCGATACTCGCCGGTTTCCATCGGTCCTTGATGCGCATGCCTTCCCCCGATTCGATAGACCTGCTCAACCCCTTTCTGGTTCCCCCGCGCGACGGTCGTCACCGGTTGTTTCACGGTCGCGGCAAGACGCTTCCCGGTTGGGCGGGGCTCACCTTGGACCGTTTTCCGCCGGTGCTGGTGGCGACGCTGTTCGACGACTACGCCCCGGCCACCCTGGCGGCGCTGGAACAGCGTTTGGGGGAGGCGCTGCCGGCGCTGGGGTGCGACGCCCTGGTGTTTCAGTATCGCCACCAACGGCCGGCGCTGACCGAGGTGCGGCGGGGCGCGTTGCCGGAGCCTGCCTGGGCGGAGGAGGGCGGCCTGCGTTATCGCCTGGATTTCCAGCGTGGGCAGAACCTGGGCTTTTTCGCCGACATGGCACCGGGGCGGGCCTGGTTACGGGAACGGGCCGAGGGCAAGCGGGTGCTCAACCTGTTCAGTTTTACCTGCGCGTTCTCCGTGGCGGCGCTGGCCGGCGGGGCCCGCTCGGTGGTCAACATCGATTTGTCCCGGCCGGCGCTGGCGTTAGGCCAGGAAAATCAGAACGCCAACGGCTTCGCCGACGCCCGGGTGCATTATCTGCCTCACAATGTGTTCCGGAGCTGGAAGAAGCTGCACGCCCTGGGCCGTTACGATCTGATCGTGGCGGACCCGCCCAGCGCGCAGAAAGGCAGCTTCCTGGTGGAGCGGGATTATCCCAAGGTGCTGGGCCGATTGGGCAAGCTGCTGGCGCCGGAAGCGGAGCTGCTGTTGTGCCTGAATGCGCCCTGGCTGCCGGCGGACTGGCTGCGCCACCAGGCGGCGGAGCGGCTGCCCGGCGCCTCCTTCGAAGGCCAGCTCCCCGGGGCGCCGGGTTTCGATGAAGCCGCGGAGCCGGCG
Organism: Alcanivorax sp.; assembly: GCA_041624875.1. Taxonomy (GTDB): domain Bacteria; phylum Pseudomonadota; class Gammaproteobacteria; order Pseudomonadales; family Alcanivoracaceae; genus Alloalcanivorax. Next base: position 37,164 of record JBFJUC010000001.1, on the reverse strand, counting down.
CTTAAGGCGCTGGCTTACCGCTATCAGCGACCGGAGCCTTGAACGGTTCAAGCGGGTTGCCGAACCGGGCCCGGAATAACACGCCGATTTCCTGAGCGCCGATGTAATTAAGGTGGCTCTCGTCACGGTAAAGCGGGATGCCGTGCAGCACCGTGCGGCAGCGCTCCTGATCACACAGCACGCGGCTCGGGTCGATCCAGTCCACGCTTGGGTAGCGCGCCTCCACGTCGCGCTGGAAGCGGTTGAAGTCACGCTGTTGCTTGGCGACATCGTCGGCGTCGATGCTGCAGTCTTTCAGCTCTTTCAAGAGGCACTGCGCGTGCGCGTCGGAGGGCAGCTCCGGCACCCCCTCCAGCACCACCACCCGGTGCCCCTGGTCGAGTAACCAGTCAATGGTTTCCAAGTAGTAGTCGTTGAAATCCGTGGACTGCAAATAGGAATTCCACCATGCCGAAATGTACACCGTCATCGGCTCCCGCTTGAGGTACTCGGTAAGCGCCCGGTTGCGGACGATCTTTTCCTCATCGCCGGGGAACGCCTGTTTGGTAAGCTCACCGGGCATGAACGGCGTTGAGGCCTGGGTGACCAGCAACAGGGACAAGTCGGTGCGCTTCAGGAACACCTCCATGAAGCCGATCAGGGCAATGGCGTGGGAGTCACCGATCAGCACGCTGTCTGGTCGCTCGCCCGCGTCCACGGGCTGGCCGAACAGACAGGCCTCGCCGCGCACGAACTCCCGGGTGGGGCCCTTGAAACAGGGCTCGTGCACGTCGGCGCTGTCGTTTTGCACGATGATCCGGTAAAGGTCCCGGCGTTCCTCAGGGATACGGAAGCTCAGGTCGTCGGCGATGCGGATGGTGGATTGGATCGCCCAGAGGAGCAGCAGCGGGACGAACACCAGAAGTATAAAGGCGCGCTTGAAACCCCATGGCCGGCGCCGCAGCGGGTCTTCCACCAGCGTGTACCCCAGCCAGGCGGCCAGCAGCACCGCCGCGAAAAGGCCCAGGCGAATCGGCCAGGTCAGCTCGATGAGCTGGTAGTGCAGCAACGCCGCTGGCGGCCAGTGCCACAGGTAAAGGGAGTAGGAGAGCCCGCCCAGGAACACCATCACCGGCAGGCTGAGCAGACGGGCGGTGAGGGTCTGCGGCTGCGCCATCCCGGCCTGAATCACCATCGCCGCGCCCAGCGTCGGCCACAGGGCGTTAAGCCCGGGGAACGGATCGTTGCTGGTGAGGAACACGGCGGTGGCGAGGATCATTGCCACCCCGGTTACCGCCAGCGCTTCCGCTCGCCGTGGTCCCAAAGCCGGCAGGCGATGGCCGTACAGAGTGACACCGGCGCCGAGCATGAATTCGAACAACCGAGCCGGCGGCAGATAAAACGCCGCCTTGGGGTGGGCGTGGGCCAGATGGACGGACAGCAGCAGGGCGGCCACCAGCAGCGCCAGGAACCCCTTTGGCGAACGTGTCAGCCGGCCGCTGCGCCAGGCCCACAGCATCGCCGCTGGCCACAGCAGGTAGAACTGCTCCTCCACCGCCAGTGACCAGGTGTGCAACAGCGACAGGCTACGGGTCTCCGGGGCGAAATACTGACTCAGCTCGACGAAATAGTAGAGGTTGCTGACCCCCATCAGCGAGGCCAACCAGCTTTTGGCGAAGATGTAGTAGTCGTCGCCGATATAGAACGGCGAAATCATCAGGAAGGAGACCGTGGACACCAGCAGAAAAGCGGGCACCAGGCGCCGGATACGGCGCGCGTAGAAGTCACCGAAGCGGAAGCTGCCCTCGTTGATCTGACGGGTCAGCAGGCCGGTGATCACGAAACCCGAGATCACGAAAAAGACATCGACGCCGATAAAGCCGCCGCTGATGCCCGGAACTTCAAAGTGGTAAACGATTACCAGTAAAACCGCGAGCGCCCTCAAACCCTCAATGTCGGGGCGGTAACGTAACGCTGTCATTGTTTCCCCAAGTCCCGCTATAACGGGGGTCTCATGAAAACCGTCCTTGGGTGAAAAGCTTGTTCAGGTGCCGGCGCGGGCCAGGAAATGGCGTACCAGTGCTGAGATTCGGGTGGAATCCCTGGCCGCCAGAGCGGCGCGAAATTGTTCCGCCAGGGTGGCGCGCTCCAGTTGTACGCTGATCGGCAAGGCGGGATCCGGTTCCGGGTCCGTGTTGCTGGTGGCGGTGAGCAGGGTGAAGGCGCGGTTGCTCAGCACCGCCTGCTCGATGCCCTCCTGATAGAGGGTGCTCTGGTAACGCAGGTAACCTTCTTCAGCCAGCCACAGCATTGCCCCCAGGCAGGCCATGTGCCTCTTGCCGTGCAACCCCGCCTCGTCCAGTTGGTCGGGGCCGCTGATGTCCTCCACATAGACGGCCTGGGGGCGCGGAAAGTTCATATACAGCTGAAGCAGTATGCGCGCTACGTCCTGGCTGAAGTCGTCGATGTGCAGGTGCATGGAATTACTTCTTTCTGATCCGGTCCAGGTAGTTGGCGATCCGGCCGATGGAATCCTGAAGGTCGTCCATGCGCGGCAGGAACACCACCCGGAAGTGGTCCGGGTCCGGCCAGTTGAAGGCGGTGCCCTGAACGATCAGCACTTTCTCCTGGCGCAGCAGGTCCAGCGCAAAGGCTTCGTCGTCCTGGAACGGAAATACCTTGGGATCCAGACGCGGGAACAGGTAGAGCGCGGACTTGGGCTTAACGCAACTGACACCGGGAATCGAGCTGAGCATGTCCCAGGCTTTGTCGCGCTGGCGGCCCAGGCGTCCGGTGGGCAGCACCAGGTCGCCGATGCTCTGGTAGCCGCCCAGCGCGGTTTGAATCGCGTGCTGGCTGGGTACATTGGCGCACAGCCGCATGCTGGCCAGCATGTCCAGGCCCTCGATGTAATTCTCGGCGCGGTACTTGGCGCCGGAGATCACCATCCAGCCGGCGCGAAAGCCGGCCGCCCGGTAATTCTTGGACAGCCCGTTGAAGGTGATGAACAGCAGGTCGTCCGCCATGGACGCGATGGAGTGGTGCACCTCGCCGTCGTACAGAATCTTGTCGTAGATTTCGTCGGCGAACACGATCAAGTCGTGCTCGCGGGCGATCTCCAGCATTTCCTGCAGCAGCGCCTTGTCGTAGTTGGCGCCGGTGGGGTTGTTGGGGTTGATGATCACCATCGCCCGGGTGCGGTCGGTGATTTTCGCGCGCAGATCGTCCAGGGCCGGCTGCCAATCCTGCTTTTCATCGCACAGGTAGTGCACCGGGTTGCCTCCGGACAGGCGCACGGCGGCGGTCCACAGCGGGTAGTCCGGGGCCGGCAGCAGCACTTCGTCGCCGTAGTTGAGCAGGGCCTGCATGGCCATCACGATCAGTTCGGAGACGCCGTTGCCGATGATGATGTCGTCGACCGTGACGTTTTCTATGCCCTTGGTCTGGGTATACTGCATCACCGCCTTGCGGGCCGGGAACAGCCCCTTGGAATGGCAGTAGCCGGTGGAATCCGGCAGGTTGTGAATCACGTCCTGCAGCAGCTCTTCCGGCGCTTCGAAGCCGAACGGCGCCGGGTTGCCGATGTTGAGCTTGATCACCCGGTGGCCTTCGTCCTCCAGGCGGTGCGCTTCACGCAGCACCGGGCCACGGATGTCGTAGCAGACGCCTTTGAGTTTGTCGGATTTGTTGATCGTGGTTTGATGACCGCTCATGAATACTGCCCGTCCTGATCCGGCGTTGAGGCCCGGATTCTACAATGGCGGGAAAACACTGTATACGAAGCAGCCGGGAGCATTTGATGATCGAGTTCAAGGACCTGCTGGCCCTGGCGGTGAACCGTAAGGGCGGCCTCAAGCCGGTGGAAGCGCAACTGCCGGCGGTGAAGACCGCTGCCCAGCTACGCCGCCCGGACGATGCCTTTTATTTTTCCGCGCTCACGCGGCGGGTGTTCCGGGCCGGCCTCAAGCATTCCCTGGTGGACGCCAAATGGCCGGCGTTCGAGGACGCCTTTTTCGGTTTCGACCCGGACAAACTGGTGCTGATGCCGGACAGCATGCTCGAAGAGCGCATGCAGGACACCCGCCTGATTCGCCATTGGGGCAAGATCAAGGCGATCCGACACAACGCCCAGCTGGTGCTCGACCTGCGCCGTGAATATGGCAGTGTGGGTCGCTGGCTGGCGGACTGGCCGGCGCAGGACACCGTCGGCATGTGGATACTGCTGAAAAAGCGCGGCAAGCAGCTGGGCGGTAATTCCGGCGCCGCCTTCCTGCGTATGGTGGGGCGCGACACCTGGTACCCCACTGACGATGTGATCAGCGTGCTCAAGTCGCACCGCATCATCGACAAGACCCTGGCGAGCCAGCGCGATCAGCGTGCCGCCCAGGCCGCGTTCAACCAATGGCAAAGCGAATCCGGACGCCCTCAGGCGCACATCAGCAAGGTACTGGCCCTCACTGTTGGGTAAAACCCTTTGACAGAGAGGGTCTGTAAAGGGAACATAAATAAGAATTATTCACTTTTAGACGCTGGAATACGGATCCATGATGCTCCTCAAGCGGCGCCCCCTGGGCGTTTTTTTGTTGCTGTGCTTTTTCACCCTGGCCGCCACCGCCCGGGCCGCGGACCAGACCGCCCTGGTGCAGTTGGTGGAATATGTCGGCGCCGACTACGTTAATGCGGTGCAGGACGGCGAAATCGTCAGCGACGCGGAATACGCGGAGATGGACGAGTTCACCCGTTTGCTGAGCGAGGGCATTGCGACCCTGGATGACGTGGAAGGCAAGCAGCGGCTCGCCGATCAGGCGCAACAGCTCGAGGCCGCCGTCGACGACAAGGCTCCGGCGTCGCGCATTGAGGCACTGGCGCAGACAATCCGTGGCACCCTGGTGACGGTGTACGGCCTGCCGGTGATTCCCAAGACCGCCCCGGACATGGCGCAGGCCGCGCAGCTCTACCAGACCCATTGCGCCGCCTGTCACGGCGCCGAGGGCCGTGGCGACGGCCCCGCCGGCGCGGCGCTGGAGCCGGCGCCTACCGATTTCCACGAGCGTGGCCGTTATATGGGCCGTTCCATGTTGGGGCTCTACACCACCATCACCGGCGGTGTGGACGGCACCGGCATGGCCGCCTATGAGGATCAGCTCAGCGACGCGGAGCGTTGGGCGCTGGCGTTCTACGTGGGCGGCAAGGCGGTGTCCGATGACGAAGCCGCCGCCGGCGAACAGGTGCTGCGCGGTACCCCGGGGCTGAAAGCCGATATGACCCTGGACGCGGTGATCGGTAAGGCCCCGGCCGACGTGCGCGACGAGATCGGCACGCCGGCGGTTCAGGCGATGGGCTATCTGCGCCGTAACCCGGAGACGCTGTTCAGTCAGAACCGGTTTATTGAGATCAGTGACGCCAAGTTGGGCGAGGCGGCCAGCCTGTACGCGGACGGCGACAGCGCGGCGGCGCGGGCCGCCGCGCTGTCCGCCTACCTGGACGGCTTCGAGATGATCGAGCAGCAACTGTCGGCCGTGGATAGCGATCTGATGCGCCTCAACGAACGCCGTTTCATGGCGGTGCGCCAGGCCATCGAGCAGGGCGAAGACCCCGCCGCGGTGGACACCAAGGTGGCCGAGGCCCGCGACAGCCTGGCCGCCGCCGAGGCCGCGCTCGGCGGTGACGGCCTGAGCGCCGCCGCCACGTTCTCGGCCAGTTTCTTCATTCTGTTCCGCGAGGGTCTGGAAGCGCTGCTGATCGTGGCCGCCTTGCTGACCTTCACCCGCAAAGCGGGCGCCCGCTCGGCCAGCCGTCACATTCACTTTGGCTGGGTGACGGCGCTGATCGCCGGCGTGGCCACCTGGTTCGCCGCGTCCACGGTAATCAGCTTCAGCGGTGCCTCGCGGGAGCTCACCGAGGGCGTCGCCGGCCTGGTGGCGGCGGTGATCCTGTTCTACGTGGGCTTCTGGATGCACAGCAACAGCAACAGCCAGAAGTGGATGGGCTACATCAAGAGCAAGGTGGATAACGCCCTGGGTGCCGGCACCGTCTGGACCCTGACTCTGGTGGCGTTCATCTCGGTATACCGGGAAATGTTCGAGACTATCCTGTTCTACCAGGCGCTGTGGACCCAGGTCACCGAGGTCACCCAGCCGTACCTGCTGTACGGGTTGCTGGCGGCGCTGGCGGCGTTGGCGGTGGTCTGCGTGCTGATCTTCCGTCTCGGCATGCGCCTGCCGCTGGGCCTGTTCTTCAAGGCCACCAGCCTGGTGCTGCTGGTGCTGTCGGTGATTCTGCTCGGCAAGGGCATCGCCGCCCTGCAGGAAGCCGGCCTGATCAACGCCACCTACATCGGCCTGCCGACGCTGGAGTGGATCGGTTTCTTCCCCACCCTGCAGGGCGCGCTCGCCCAGGCCGCCGCCGTCGTCCTGGCGGTGCTGGCCTGGTGGCGCGGTAACCGCGCTACTAAAGCAGGTTAAGGGAGCGCGGTAACCGCGCCACCAAGTAGGTCCCCCTCTTTACCCGCACACCTTCCCACCCGGGCCTGTTCAGGCCCGGTTTGCGTTTGTACGCGAACCTCCCGGATACTCCGTGGTCTTTCCCTACCTGTAGATGACGATAGAGAGTTCTGATTAATGCGAAGTTGGGGTGGCAAACTCATTGTCGGCCTGTTGGGCATGTTGATAGGCGGGCCCATCGGCCTGGCGGTTGGCGTGCTGATCGGCCATTTCCTGGACCGTGGCGTGGAACGGGTGCAGTCCTTCAACCCGTTCCGGCCCTACCGGCCTGGCGAGCGGGAAGAGGTGCAGGACGCTCTGTTCTCGGCGGTGTTCTCGATCATGGGCCATCTGGCCAAGGCGGACGGCCGGGTCAGCGAGCAGGAAATCGGCCAGGCCGAAGCGATCATGAGCCGCATGCAGCTCAACGACGAGCAGCGCCGCCGGGCCCAGGAAGCCTTCCGTCAGGGCAAGGACGACGATTTTCCCCTTGACCAGACCGTGGCGGAGTTCCGCCAGCGAATCCGGCGCCGCCGTCACTTGGTGGTGGTGTTCCTTGAGCTGCTGCTGCAGACCGCCCTGGCGGACGGCGAGCTGCACGCCGAGGAAGAGCGCATCCTGTTCCGTGTCGCCGCCGGGCTGGGCGTGCCGGAGAGCCAGTTCCGGCAGATTCTCAACATGGTGCTGGCCCAGGCGCGCTTCGGCGGCGCCGGCGCGGGCGGCGCCGGGGGCGCGGCCGGTACGTCGCGGCCTTCGCTGAGCGAGGCGTATCAGGTACTGGGGGTGAGCGAAGAGGCCTCCGATCAGGAGGTCAAGAAAGCCTACCGACGGCTGATGAGTGAGCATCACCCGGACAAGCTGGCGGCCCGAGGCGTGCCGGACGAGATGATCCGCGTGTCCACCGAAAAGACCGCCGAGATCAGCAAAGCCTACGACATGATCAAGGAAGCCCGGGGCATGCGTTAAGCCGCCACGGAGAGGATGACAACAACCCGGCGACGGTAGTAGCTTGGAGAGGATTGCACGCCGTGAGCACCATCCCGGTGCTCTGGCCCGTTAGCGGAGGATCTGTCAGCTATGCTCGGTGAACCCCATAGTATCCATCACGAATTTCCCCACCACCGCGAACGCATTGACGCCCTGGCCGAGGCGCACCCGGAGTTCCGCGCCAAGGTGGAAGAACACGACCGGCTGGATAAAACCATTCGCGGGCTGGAAATGCGTGAGAACCCGATCGCGGACCGCGATATGGAGACGATGAAAGTCGAGCGTATGCACCTCAAGGATGAGATCTATCGTCGCCTGAACGGCGATTAATCCTTTTTCCCTACCTTTAAAAATGTCTTCCGAGCCCCAACCGTAAACAGACGCGTTTTGGCTCGGGAGGCCTGATGACCGCTTATTCCATTCTAGATTTGAGCCCCATCCTGCGCGGCGGCGACGCTGCCCAGGCGCTGGGCCATTCCCTCGATCTGGCGCGCCACGCCGAACAGTGGGGCTACACCCGCTACTGGGTGGCCGAGCACCACAACATGCCCGGCGTGGCGAGCGCCGCCACCAGCGTGGTGATTGGTCATATCGCCGCCGGCACCCAGCGCATCCGGGTGGGCTCCGGCGGTGTGATGCTGCCGAACCACGCCCCCTTGGTGATTGCCGAGCAGTTCGGCACCCTGGCGGCCCTGCACCCGGGGCGCATCGATCTTGGCCTGGGCCGGGCGCCGGGCACCGATATGGAAACCGCGCGGGCGCTGCGCCGGGATCTCAACAGCAACGCCATGGAGTTCCCGCGCGACGTGGAAGAGCTGCAGGCCTATCTGGGTGACCCGACCCCGGATCAGCGGGTGCGGGCGGTGCCCGGCGCGGGCAGCAAGGTGCCGATCTGGCTGCTTGGTTCCAGCCTGTTCAGCGCCCGCCTGGCGGCGCAGAAGGGCCTGCCGTTCGCGTTCGCCTCGCATTTCGCCCCGGAGGCGCTGCTCGACGCCTTGCAGGTGTACCGCGACAACTTTCAGCCGTCGGCGCAGCTGGAGCGCCCCTACGCCATGGCGGGGGTGGGCGTGTTCGCCGCCGACAGCGATGAGGAAGGCGCCTTCCTGGCCACCTCCATGCAGCAGCAGTTTGTGAACCTGCGGCGCGGGCGGCCCGGGCCGCTGCCGCCGCCGGTGGAAAGCATGGACGGCATCTGGTCGCCGTTGGAAGCGGAAGGCGTCCGTCAGGCAATGAAGTACGCCATGGTCGGCGCGCCGGAGACCGTGCGTGACGGGCTACACGCGTTCCGTGATCTGACCGGGGTGGACGAGCTGATGATTACCGGCGGCATCTTTGACCATGACAAGCGGCTGCGCTCGTTCCGCATCGCCGCCGACATCTGCCGAGACCTCTAGACCAGCTTCAGGCTACTTTGGCCGGCCGCTTCTGCGGCTGGCCGGTGCCTTTGTTCAAACACCAGCTGTCACGGTCACCGTCGATGGCGATGCCGCCCACCCAGCGCCGCGCCGGGTGAGTGTCGAGCCAGTTGTTATGGCCGCTGAGCACCGCATGACCGTGGTCAGTGATGTGCAGCGACCGGTCCGGCCAGGCGGTTTCCTCGCCGTGGTCAGTGGCCAGTAAGGGGCGCTCGCCGCCCATCAGCGGCTGCATCATCCACCAGAACATGGTGTCGCCGAGATAGGGCAGGGGCTCGCGCTCGCGCATCAGATCCCGGAACACCTCACCCACGGTGATCGGGCCACGCTCGGCCACCAGCTGCACCGACAGTTGCTCGCTCAGGCCCAGGCCGGTGTCTTCGTCGGGCAGTTCCAGCAAGTGCCGGCGCAAGGCGCGGCCGAGCATCGGCAACTCGGGGGTGAGCGTGCGTGACAGATCGTCGAGGCGCTGCGGTGTGTTGGCGGTCAGCGCCCGCCAGGCGCGGCGGCCGAGCGTGATCAGCGCGTCGTCCACCGGGCGCCGCCGCTGCCACAGCCAGCCGACCACGTCCGGCGCCAGCTGGCCAAGCCCGATAAACCGGTCGACGCCAGGCACGCTGTCGGTGGCCACCAGTTCCAGGCGGGTGGGGCGTCGTTGCACGGCCAGATGATTGAGTATGTAGGCGAGGATTAACTGGTCGTAGCTGTCGTGCTCGAACCAGAGCACCACCCGCTGGCTGCTCATGGCCTGATCCAGGCCGTCGTATTCGTTTTGTTGCCGCCGGTGGGTCTCGTTCTCGTCGCCGCCGAAGGCGTCGCAGAGAAAGCGGGTGCGCTCATCCATGAACGCCTGCCGCTCCAGGCTGTGCAGCGGCCCGATGCAAAAAGGATCGCTGAAAGTGTGGAAATGACCGTGTAGGCCGGTGGCCGGCAGGGTGTCTCGCAGGTCCGAGCCGCAGCGGATGTGCACCGTGTCCAGGTCGTCGTCCAGACGCTCGCCGCTGTGTTGTGCCGCGGTGTCCAGAGCGGCCACGTGGCGCTGGAAATGGTCCCAGCCCTGGAAACCCATTTCCCGCGAGACGGTGTGTAAGGCGTCGCGCAGGCCCGGCTTTTCACTGACCGGGGTGAGGCGATGCACGGCGATGCGCGCCAGGCAGCGGCGGTCGCCGGACAACGCGGCGTCCAAAAGCCGCTCGGCGTCCTCACGGGGATCGTCAAGCTGAAAGCGTCCGTGCTGATTCGGAGTACTGCTGCCGGCGGACATCAATGTCATAAACGGGGCCTTCTCCACAGCGCGGTGGGTGCGTCAGAAAATGGACTTACACAGTTGGCGAAGAGGGGCGTTGAGTCAATGCATGGAGGGGGCTCAGGCGAGCGATAAGCCCAAGCTTTATAAAGGTTTTACCGAGGCGGCGGCGGTAGCGGAGAAATTGGCGTGACGTTCACGCTGGCGGCGGGTGTTTCGAATAATGGTGCCGGAAAGAGGAATCGAACCTCCGACCTACTGATTACGAATCAGTTGCTCTACCGACTGAGCTATTCCGGCACGGCCCGCCGCGGTGGCGAGCGGGCGCTAGTTTAGCAGGAACCCCACGGCTGGCAAGACCGCCGGTGGTTCAGGCCTGTTTGATCCCCGCCAGCTTGCGGGCGTGCCATTTCTTGGACTCCACATCCATGCCGCGCAGGATTTGAATACGCTGGGCCTGGGGGCTGCCGGCGCCGTGCATGGATTCGGTCAGGTAGCCCACCGCGTTGCGGCCCAGGGTCATATTCTCGATCAGGCGCAGGATGCGCATGCGGTCCTCGGTGGGGATGTCGTCCCGGCCTTTCAGGAATCGGCGGATGATGGCGCCGGCTTCTTCGTTCTCCAGGTCTTTTTCGCTGGGCATGGTGGCGACAATGCCGCCGGCCAGATCCTGGGCCAGGCGGGCGATTTCATAGGGGAAGCGGGTGACGTTGTGCTTGCACACATTGGAGAGCATGGCGTCGTTCATATAGATGCCGCTGGCCAGCGGTTTGGCTTCGTGGGAGCTGGCGATGCCGGAGGAGAAAATGGTTTCGTTCAGGTGCACCATCTCCACCAGCTTGTCCTTGATATGGCTGACTTTGTCTACGCCGTTGTAGTCGGCGATGGTGGCGGCGGCGCCGGTCATCACGTCGCCAAGGCCGGTTTTGCACACATAGCTGGCCCGGTGGTAGGCGGTGAAGCGTGCCACCATGTCCTGGGCGAATTCGTACTCGCCGTCCATCAGCACGTGCTCATGGGGGATGAAGATGTCGTCGAAGTACACCCACACTTCCTGGCCGCCGTACTCGGCGTTGCCCTGGTCGATGCTGCCGCCCTCCATGGAGCGGGTGTCGCTGCTTTGGCGGCCGTAGATGTAGGTAATGCCTTCGGCGTCGCCGGGGATCATGCCGACCACGGCGTAGTCCTTGTCGTGCTCGCTCAGGTTCATGGTCGGCATCACGCAGATCCAGTGCTGGTTCCAGCCGCCGGTCATATGGGCCTTAACGCCGCGCACAAAGATGCCGTCGTCGTTGCGTGCGGAGACGTGCAGGAACATATCCTGGTCGCTTTGTTCGAACGGGCGCTTGCTGCGGTCGCCCGTGGGGTCGGTCATGCCGGCGGCGATCAACACGTTGTGGCGCTGCGCTTCCTTGAGGAACGCCAGGTAGCGCTGGTGGTAGCCGGTGCCGTGTTTCTGATCGATGTCCCAGGTGATCGAATGCAGCACGCTGAGTGTGTCCAGGCCGGTACAGCGCTGGAAACACGTGCCGGTAAGTTGGCCGAGGCGTCGTTGCATGCGGTTCTTCATCACCAGGTCCTGGGGCGACTCGGGCATATGCAGAAAGCGGTTCACGGTGGCGTCGATCAGCGGCGAATGGGCGGTGGCCAGCTCCGGATCATCAATGGCCAGGTCGTAGGTAGCGCGGAGGGCGTTGATGCTGGGCCGGATCATCGGGTGGTCGGCGGGTTCGTCGATCAGTTCGCCGAACAGGAATAAACGGGTGCCGCGACCTTTGAGGCTGGCGATGTAATCGTCGCCGGTGCGGATCACCGGCATCCGTGACCAGCGCTCACCGGCGCTGTCGTGGCGGCGTGATGCCAGGGGGGAAACGGCGTTCATAGGGCACTCCTTGCGGGCTGAGCCGGCTGGCCGAGGTGCGTGTTATTGGGTGTTTTCCCCAATAGTAAACACTGCGTTTCGGCTGGCAATGCGGGAGTGGCTGCTTGTTACCCAGGGTCAAGCGGAGGGTTGCTCCCGGGTCGGGGCGCCGGGCTAGCCGGGCTGCGGCTCGAACACCAGTGACGCGGAATTGAGGCAGTAGCGTTGGCCGGTGGGCGGCGGGCCGTCGGGAAACACATGTCCAAGGTGGCCGTCGCAGCGCGCGCAGCGGATTTCCACGCGCACCATGCCGTGGCTGTTGTCCTTCAGCTCGCGCACGTGCTGGGCGTCCACCGGCGCGAAGAAACTGGGCCAGCCGGTGCCGGACTCAAACTTGCTGTCGGCGTGGAACAGGGGCAGATGACACAGCTTGCACGCGTAGGTGCCGCTTTCCTTGTTGTCCAGTAAACCGCCGCAGTACGGGGGCTCGGTGCCCTGATTCAGCAGGATGCGGCGTTCCTCGGCGGTGAGGCCGGCGGCGCGCTGTTGTTTTTCGGCGTCGGTGAGCGGCGTCAGATCAAAGCCGCTGGCGGAAACAGTCATGGCAACCTCTCAGGTCTTTAGCAATTCCGGGAAGGCGGCGTGCAGCTTTTCCAGTTTCGGCTTCGCCACATGGGTGATGTAGGGCTGGTTGGGATTGCGGCGCGCGAAATCCTGGTGGTAGTCCTCCGCCGCGTGGAACGGGTGGCCGGGTTCCAGAGTGGTGACGATGGGCGCGGTGAAGGCGCCGGCGTTTTCCAACTGCTGAATATAGTCCTGGGCGACTTTCCGCTGTGCCTCGTCCACCGGGAAGATGGCGGAACGGTATTGGGGCCCGCGGTCGTTGCCCTGGCGGTCTTTCTGGGTGGGGTCGTGGGCCACCGCGAAGAACAGCTTGAGCAATGCGCCGAAGCTGATCCGGTGCGGGTCGTAGCGCACCTCAATCACTTCCGCGTGGCCGGTACGACCGCTGCAGACCGCTTCGTAGTTGGCGCTGGCCGCGTCGCCGCCGGCGTAGCCGGATACCACCGAGGTCACGCCGTCGAGAGGTTGGTAGACCGCTTCCACGCACCAGAAACAGCCGCCGGCGAGCACCGCGCGGCCGGCGTCTTGATCGGTGGGCACGTCTTCCACCGGATCGGGGAACCGGTCCGGGTGTATCGCCAGGGATGTGCCGGGGATCACAGCTTTCATACAACCTCCGTTAAACCGTACCGTGAAGAACAGTTGGGGGCGGGGCCGGCGACTCTCAACCCGTGGGCAGGTAAGCCGCCCGGCGTCAGGGCAGCAGGCCGACCTGCCGCAGAGTGTCGCGCAGGGCCAGGCACTGGCTCTTGGCGATGGCGGTCTGATCGTTGGCTTCGTGGGTGCGCGCCATGCCATGCCAGAGGTTGGTGCCGTCGCCGGCGAGCAGGTCGGCGGGGAAGGCTTGCTCCACATCCGCCGGCGGGGCTTCCTTGATGCGCTCGCCGTCGAGACCCACGCGCCAGGTGGGGCGTACTTCGTTGTCCTGGTTGATCGGGTTGAGCGCCTGGCGCTCGCGCATGTGCGGGGCCGACATCAACAGGCGGGTCAGGTCGACCCGAAGAATTCGGTCCACCGGGTTGTCGGCGGTCCATTCCACCAGCGCCTTAGGTCCCCGTTCATACCAGAGCGGCACTTCCTGGTGGCTGAGCAGCACGGTCAGGCCGGCGCGTTCGAAGATCGGCCGGCAGGTGAGCTCCCAGGTTTCCCGGGTGTCGCCTTCCGGACTCTGCGCTACCAGCAACAGGGTCTCCGCAGGGGGGGGCGGGGTGTCGGTGATCGTCCGCGTCGTCACTTCCGTGGTGCTGGCGCACCCGCTTAACCACACCACCGCCAGTAACAGGGCCCTCATGGCACTTTTCACAACCGCTCTCCACGACACTACTTCCTGTGAACAAGGGTCCAGTGTAGCAGGGGCGGACGCCGGAGAAACCCGATAACCACGCGGTTATTAGCACTTTGTGATGTCGCTCAGCCCGGTCAGGGACGCCCGGTCAGGGACGCCCGGTTAAGGGAACGCCGGCGAAACCAGCGCGGGCGCGTTGGCGCCGGCCCTCACTTCCAGCTGAAAGCGGCCCTTCTCGGCAACCGGCGGGTGATACCAGCGCACCTCATAAAGGGCCTGGCCGTCGACGTCGGCGTCGATTAATCGCAGGCGCAGGTCGCCGCTGTCATCGTCCACCAGCGTGCTACGGTTGTCGCTGCGAATAATCCGCAGCAGCGGTTCATGCAGGCGCAGATCGCCCGGTGGCTCGCCAATGAAGCGCCACGACCAATAAGAACCACTGTTCCCCTCGCCACGATGGAAAGCCGCCGCCTCTTGCCAGCTTCGCGACCAGGTGCGGTCCGGGCTGCTGTTTGGCCAGTAGCGATGGCTAAGCAGTTCGAAGCGGCTTTCCTTGGGGTAATCGTCGACGCCGCCGGTGCGTATCAGGTCGCCGCTCAGGCGTGCGCTTTGCGCAGCGAGAAAGTTCAGCGTGTGCGGCCCATAGAGGGTGTGACCGCCCTCGTAGTATTGGGCGCCGTACTCCGCTTCGCTCACCGCGTAGCCGAAAAAGCCGTTGGCCAGGCTGGAGATTTCCACCCGCCACTCGGTACCGGCGGGCAGGGTGTCGAGCACCTGGCCACGGATGCGGTTACCGCTTTCCAGGGTGATTTCCCAGGGCAGGGGCACCAGCACCAGGTCGTTGATGCGCAGCACCTGAAACAGTGCCCGGTGTGGGAAAGTGTCGGCGGACATCAACAATTGCAGCTTCGACAGCGCCCATTGCTTTTCCGCCTGGCAGCCGTCGGCGAACACGGTGCGGGGCCAGCCCTCCTGAAGAAACGGCAGGTAGGAGATCGGGAACACTTCATCGCCGTTGGCGGCGCCCATGGTGGCGGCGCCCACCACCGCGCGCGGGCACAGACCGTGGCGCTGCTCCTCGGGTAACGCCAGTACATTGATCAGCCGGCTGGCGGCGGCGGTGCGCAGGCGCGGCGTCAGGTCGCTGGCCAAGCGCTCGAACAACTCGCCTGCCTGGTCGCCGAGCGCCTTGCCGATGCGCCGGGCTTCCAGATCGCCGCGGTGGTCCGGGTGCCAGGCCGGGTTGTTGTCCGCGTGGGTGGCCTGAAAGGCGCCGTGCACGAACGGCCACGGCAGGTCTTCGCCGAAGTCCGCGCTCAGGCCGCGCGCCAGCCAGTGCCAGACGTCCGCGTGATAGGGGCGGGTAAAGGCGGGAATGGCGGTGCCATGGATGGAAAACAGGGTCAGAGCGCCAGCCGGGTAGTAGCGGCCGTCATCGGCCCGCAGATCGATGCGCAGCATGGTCATGCGTGGATTGACGGCGCGCAGGGCGTCGTCCTCGCCCATCTTTTCCGGGTCAAGATTGTGATTGCGCGCCCATGCCTGTACCGAGCGGTTACGGGTCAGGCCCCAAACGTCCCGTTGACCCGTGGCCAGCCGCGCCGGGCGACGATTGTTATAGGCGCGGATCACCGCCTCACTGATGCGCTCGCTCAAAAAACGGAACAGCTCCGGGTCGAAGCCGGCACTGTTGGCGCCGAAGGTGTTGTAAAAGTCGCTGCCCAGGTATTGGCCGGGGCCGGAATGGGTGTGGGTGACCAGCAGGCTCAGGCCCCTCGCGGGCACGTCCGTGGCGGCGGCGATGCGTTCGGCGACGGCGTAGTGCAAAGGCAGAGAACCGGCGCCCAGATCCAGCTGTACCAGCGCCAGAGGGGTTTGCCCTGGGCCGTGCAGGTAAAAAGCGCGGGCCTTGAGCCGGGTGCGGAAACCGTCGGCGTTTTTCGCCCAGGCGGAATAGCCGAACTTGGGT
The DNA here is from genome assembly GCA_041624875.1 of Alcanivorax sp. Classification (GTDB taxonomy): domain Bacteria; phylum Pseudomonadota; class Gammaproteobacteria; order Pseudomonadales; family Alcanivoracaceae; genus Alloalcanivorax. The sequence goes on along the minus strand of JBFJUC010000001.1, from coordinate 21,316 downwards.
AAGCCGATGGCGGGCGTGATGTCCACTTCAGCCACACCGGCCAGGGGCTGGCCGCCTCCCGTGGGCGGCAGAGGCTCCGGAACCTGGAAACTGAGCGTCTCTCTGGGATAGGTCAGAAAAGGCCAGGCGGTGTGCAGCAGGGCAACGGCCAGTACGCCGAACAGCAACAAGAAGGTGAGCACGAGCCGCCGGCGACCGAATCGCCGGGGTTTGGATAACTGCATGAGTAGCCTCTTTTTTATTTTTACACGAACGTATTTTCAGAGTGCTCCGACCGCAAGGCTGATCGGGCCAAACCGGTTTTCGGATACAGACCGGATACAAAATGATACGGCTTGTACAATTTGTGCAAAAGCATGGATAAGTTCACAACACTATTCCAACCGGACGTCACCGGAATTCTGTTTTTTTTACCTCCCCGGGATATTCCAATGATTGCACTGTAATCCGTTGATACCCGAGGGGGGTAGAACATGAAAAATATCGTGAGGTTGTCGACTCTTGCGTTCGCCGCGGGGCTGGCTTTTCAGCCGGCCCTGGCGGAAGACCGCTACGAGGAGACGTTGAACACTCGTCAGTATGTGGGTGGCTTCGCCTCCTACGTGGATTTGGACGAAGATCGGCAGTTCGACGATGAAGGCCTGGGCTACAGCGTCTTCTACGGTCGTCAGTTGTCCGACCGCGTCTGGTGGGAAACCGAAGGCGGCTTCTACAAGATGGATCCGAATCAGGCCGACTTCCAGGATTTCTATCAGTACCACCTGACCACCGGTCTCGCCTACGCCTTCGGTGATCGCACCGGCTTCACGCCCTATGTGATTGCCGCCGTGGGCGCGATCGACCAGGAAGTACTGCCGGACGAAGACCAGGACACCAACCTCACCGTCAACGCCGGCATCGGCGCGGTGACCGGGCCGATCTTCAATAACGGCCTGAAGCTGCGTGGCGACGCCCGTTACGTCTACGATGATTTCGACGGCTCCGGCCCGGCTCGCGGCGACGGTGCTTTCGGCGACGTCCGCCTGTCACTCGGCGTGGAAATCCCGCTCGGTTACACCAAAGTCGTGACCAAGGAAAAAACGGTGATCAAAACCCGTGAAGTGGTCGCCAAACCCCAGCCGGTGATGGACTCCGACGGTGACGGCGTGCCCGATAACCGTGATCAGTGCCCGAACACGCTGGAAGGTGGGCGCGTGGATTCCAACGGCTGTCTGATCGTCAACCAGACCGTGACTCTGACCAATATCAACTTCGAATTCGACTCCGCGAAGCTGACCCGCTCGTCCGAGTCCTCCCTGGACCGTATCGCCGACTCCCTGAAATCGCAGACCGATTTCCGCGTGGAAGTAGGTGGTCACACCGACAGCGTCGGTGCCGCGGCCTACAACGAGCAGCTTTCCCAGGAGCGTGCCGAGTCCGTTCGCCAGTATCTGATCAACCGTGGTGTCGACCCGTCCCGTGTGACTGCCCGGGGCTATGGCGAGCTGAACCCGGTGGCCAGCAACGAAAGCGAATCCGGCCGTGCCATGAACCGCCGCGTTGAATTCCGCGTTACCGAGAAGTGAGGAAAACGATCATGTTGCACATTAAAAGTTTATTGATGCTGATCCTGGTCGCCGCTCTCGGCGTCGGGGTGTACGGCTGCGAAGCCAACGACAGTGATGACAGTGTTATCACTACTCCCAACAATCCCAACCCGAACAATCCTGATGATCAGGATAACGATGGCATTCCTGACGACATGGATAACTGCCCCGCCTTCGCCAACAACGACCAGCGGGATCAGGACAACGATGGCATCGGCGACGCTTGCGACGACGACATCGACGGCGACGGCGTCCCCAACGATCCGGATAACTGCCCCTGGGTCAGCAATACGGATCAGACCGACACCGATATGGATGGCCTCGGCGACGCCTGTGACGATAACACCGACACCGATGGTGACGGCCACGACGACGACTCCGACAACTGTCCGCTGGTGGTCAATCACAGCCAGGCTGATTCCGACATGGATGGTATTGGTGACGCCTGCGACGACGATCGCGACGGTGACGGCATCCCCAACGACGACGACAACTGCCCGTTCGTAGCGAACAACGACCAGGTCGACACCGACATGGACGGCATCGGCGACGCCTGCGAAGACGACACCGACGGCGATACCGTTCTGGACCCGGAAGACAACTGCGTGTTCGTGCCCAACCTGGACCAAGCGGATCTGGACGGCGACAACGTGGGCGACGTGTGTGACGACGACGACGACGGCGACGGCACCAACGACGGCAACGACGAGTGCCCGACCGTACCCGGCCCGCCGGAAAATCAGGGCTGCCCGGTTGATAACGACATGGACACCGACGGCGACGGCATCCCCGACGACCTGGACAACTGCCCGCTGACCGCCAACGCGGACCAGCTCGACAGCGACGGCGACGGCATCGGTGATGTGTGCGACGACGACGGCTTCACCTGTAACGCCACCAGCACCTACCAGCCGCTGACCACCCCGGACTATGAAGCCAGTGGCAACTCACTGGGCGTGTGCCTGGGCTGTGGCGTCAGCGAAGCGGGTAGCCTGGTTGACGGTAGCGATGACTCCTTCGCCACCATTAACGTGGGTCTGGCGGCGATCTACGGCGGCGCCGAGATTCGTGCCACCGCGGTGGACGCGGCCAACGACTTCTCCGGCATCAACCGTATCGGCATGGTGATCTCCGATCCGGCTTCCTCTCTGCTCAACCTGAGCCTGCTCGGTGACTTCCTGACCCTGCGTTTCTACGACGACGGTGAGGAAGTGGACAGCGCCACCGTCGGCGGCGGCCTGCTGGGCCTGGAACTGCTGGGCCTGAGCCTGAACAGCGACCAACGCTTCCTGTCCGCGGAAATCACCGACGAGACCCCGGCGTTCGATGAAATCCAGCTCGACTACGCCGGCCTGCTCAACGCCAACGGTTCACTGCGCGTGCATCGCGTTTGCGCCGGCAACGATCCGGTGGCCGCACCCTGAGTCTCCTTTGATGCAAGGCATCTCCTGGGGGCGCATTCGCGCCCCCTTTTTTTGCCTACCACTCAGACCCTCTGGTACACCTGATTTTATGATTCACAACGCCTGGCCGTTAAAAGTATGTGGAAAATTCCATCCGTTATTCTCTTTTTAGTCGGTCTTGTCCTTGTTGTTCGGACATTGACGCACCTTGTGGACGGTTGCGTACCGGTGTTCGCATCCCACCGGGTTTTTTCCGGGCTGGCCTGCTACGTCGATAATCAGGGTCTGTTTTGGTATTCAGTTACGGGCTGGGTCTTTATTTCTATATTCTTAATGTGTCTTGGTATCTGGGCTTTAAAGGAGAAGTAAAGGACGCTGCTCAGTGACGCTCGTCACCGTTTGGTAGTTCTAAGCCGCCCTCCAGGGCTCTAGTTATTGGTCTCTCCTCGCCTTCACGTGATTCTGTTCGCAGTTTGTCAGCCTTTTGGGTTAGATTGGGGGCGCTGGAGGGAACAAATCTATGAGATCCATTCTTCGCTGGCCAGATCACGCGCGGTGGTTGTTACTGCTTTTGCCGCTGGCGTGCCTGCTCGGGGCCTGTGATTCCGGGGGCGCGAATTACACCGAAACCGGTGATCTGGAATCGCTGCGCGAGCGCGGCCAACTGCGTTTGCTGGCGCCGCGTTTTGATGAGGAGCAGGCGCTGGTCCGGGAAGGCGTGCCACTGCAGGAGTTCCGCGAACAGGCGGAAATTCTGGCCGAATCCCTTGGGCTGACCCCGCGCTGGGTGTACGCGGACAGTGTCGATGCGCTGGATGACATGCTCAACGAGGGCCGCGCCGACCTGATCGTGACCAATTACACGGTGACCGAGTCCCGCCGGGAGAACGTGGATTTTTGCACGCCGGTGGCGGTGATTCGTGAGTATCTGGTGTTGCCCGAGGGCCGCCAGGGCGACAGCTTGGAGGATCTGGGCGACCTGCGCATCGCGGCGCCGGAGGGCACCGCCTATCAGGAAACCGCGGAGGCGCTGGCGGAGCGGTACGATAGCGTTAGCGTGGAGGCCGTGGAGGCGGGCCTCTCCGATGTGGAGTTGATCGAGGGCGTGGCCTCGGGGCTGTATCAAGCGGCCATCGTTGACAGCAACGCCCTGGACAGCTTGCTGCGCGCCTTCGATCAGGTACGCAAGGGGCCGGTGGTCAATCCGCGCCGACGTATCGCCTGGGCGGTACGCAGCGATAACCCGGAACTGCGCGCCGCGGTGAATCAATTCCTGGTCAGCCACCGGGTGCGCACCTCGGTGCGCAGCGAAGAACGGCGTGATTGGGCGACCATCCAGAAAGACGGCGTGTTGCGGGTGATCACCTCCAACAACCCGGCCAGCTACTTCCTGTGGCGCGGCGAACTGATGGGCTTCGACTACGATCTGATCCGCCACTTCGCCAGACAGCACGACCTGCGCGTGCGCATGGTGGTGCGCGACAGCGCCTCGCAGATGTTCGACGCCTTGCAGATCGGCGCCGGCGATGTGATCGCGGGCGCCATGACCATCACCGACCGGCGCAAAGCCGCCGGGTGGCGTTTTTCCAATCGCTACCTTGAAGTGCACGAACAGATTATCGGCGACGCCGATGACGAGCCCTTTGAATCGGTTCAGGAGCTGGCCGGGCGCACCGTGGTGGTGGCGCCGGACAGCGCTTTTATGGATACCCTTGAAGCACTGCGCGAGCAAGGTATCGACGTGCGTATCGAGCCGCGCGAAGGGGCCACTACGGAGATGCTGATACAGAGCGTGGCGGACGGCGAGATCGATCTGACCGTGGCGGACAGCCATGTGGCCGCCCTGGAGAGCACCTACCGGGAAGACCTGCGGCCTCTCTGGACCCTGGAGGGCAGCCGGGACATCGCTTGGGTGCTGCGCGACGGGCAGGACGCGTTAACCAACAAGCTCAACGCCTACATCAACCGCAATTATCGGGGCCTGTTCTACAACGTCACCTTCAACCGCTATTTCAAGGAATCGAAAACCATCCGTATTCATGAGGCATACCGGGTGGAAGCGGGTAAGGAGATTTCCCCCTACGACGATCTGGCGAAGAAGTACGCGCTGCAATACGGGTTCGACTGGCGTTTGCTGGTGTCTCAGATGTACCAGGAGAGCAAGTTCAATCCGGATGCGGTGTCGTTCGCCGGCGCCCAGGGCCTGATGCAAGTGATGCCACGCACCGCCCGTCAGTTCGGCTTCGATAACCCCCACGACCCGGAGCAGGGCGTGGCCGCCGGGTCGGCCTATCTGGAGTGGCTGGAGGAACGTTTTCCGCAGCGTCTGGGGATGGCGCAGAAAATCTACTTCGGCCTGGCGGCTTACAACGCCGGCCACGGCCACGTGGAAGACGCCCGCCGGCTGGCCCAAGGGCTCGGCAAGAATCCGGATCTCTGGTTCGGCCACGTGGAAGAGGCCATGCTGCTGCTGTCACAACCCCGTTACGCCCGCCAGGCGCGTTTCGGCTATGTACGTGGCAGCGAGCCGGTAAAATACGTGCGTGAGATCCGCAACCGCTATCTGGGGTATGTGCAGTTCACCGAAGAGAACAATATCTCCGCCGAGCCTTGAGCTGCCGCCGGTCAGATCCGGCGGTTGAGCCATTCCAATAGCGTCTGACGGACCTCTGGTGCGCAGAAGTCGTTGAGAATTTCGTGGCGTCCACCGGGGCAATCCATCCGTTGCAGGGGAAGCCGTCGGCGGGCCAGCGCCCGCTGCAGCCGGTCCATGCCCTTGCCGCCGCCGCTCATCGGGTCCTGGCGCCCGCCCAGCAGCAGGATCGGCAGACGTGCCGGCAGGCCGCTCAGCCCCTTGGCGGATTGCACGCCGGCCAGGCCCGAAAGCAGTGCCAGCCAGGTGGCGGTGGTGCATTGAAAGCCGCATTTGGGGTCGTCGATATAGGCTTGCACCTGGGCCGGGTCGGCGCTCAGCCAGTCGAAGTCGGTGTTGGCATCGGGAACGCTGCGCGCCCAGGCTTCAAAGGTGAGCTTGTGCACCAGCGGGCTCTGGCCGCGTGCGCCGTGCCGCCGGCGCTGCCATTTCAACAGCGAGGCCATCAGCCGGTAATACAGCGGCGGGTGGTAATCGCTGCCGCACAGCACCAGGCCGTCGAGCCGGTCGCCGTGGGCTTCGGCGCCCGCCAGGGCGATGAAGGAGCCCATGCTGTGGCCGCCCAGCACCAGCGCGCCGGGCTCCCGCTCGCGGATACTCTCAATCACTCGGCCCAGATCATCCATCACCAGGCCCCAGCCGCCCTCGTCGCCGAAGTGGCCGGGTGGGTCGGCGGCGTCCATGCTGGCGCCATGGCCGCGATGATCCGGGCAGTACAGGTTCCAGCCGTGCTCGGCCAGGGTTTCTCCCAGGGCCTGGTAGCGGGCCCCGTGTTCGGCCATACCGTGCAGCCAGATCAGCGACCCCACCGGGTCGGAGGCGCGCCACTCATGCACGGCGATGGTGTGGCCGTCGCTGGCGCCGATAACAAAACATTCCGAAGTCATTAATGCGGTCCCCTCAAACAGGTCATGAACATGCGTCATGCGTGTGCGAGCGTCAAGATCGCCGTGTATCATCAGTGGTCGCGTATTCAGGCCCACAGGAGAGCGTGTGATTCATTATCAGGTCCGTCCGTTGCGCCCGCAGGCGCATCTGTTCCAGGTCACTCTCACCATCGACCGGCCGACGCCGGAAGGGCAGGCGCTGACCTTGCCCGCCTGGATTCCCGGCAGCTACATGATCCGTGATTTCGCCCGCCATATTGTATCGCTGGAAGCGTCGGCGGAGGGCGAACCGCTGGACGTGGCCAAGCTGGATAAGCAGACCTGGCAACTGGCACCGACCGCCGGGCCGGTCACTGTGCGCTATCAGGTGTACGCCTGGGACTTGTCGGTGCGCGGCGCCCACCTGGACACCACCCACGGCTATTTTAACGGCAGCTGTCTGTTTCTGGCGGCCATGGGCTTCGAGGACCAGCCCTGCGAGGTGGATATCGAGGCTCCGGACGGCGCCGCCTATGCCACCTGGAGGCTGGCCACGGGGCTCGACCGGGTGGGCGGCCCGGAACTGGGTTTCGGCCGCTTTCGCGCCGACAATTACGACGCCCTGATTGATCATCCGGTGGAAATGGGCCATTTCGAACATGCCCGCTTCGAAGCGTGTGGCGTGCCCCACGACGTGGTTCTCAGCGGCCGTCACCGCGCCGACATGGCGCGGCTATGCCGGGACCTGAAACCGATCTGCGAGCACCACATCAAGCTGTTCGGTGAGCCGGCGCCGATGGACCGCTATTTGTTCATGACCCTGGTCACCGACGGTTACGGCGGCCTTGAGCACCGTAATTCCACCAGTTTAATGAGCCCGCGCACCGACCTGCCGTTGCTCACCGATGGCCCCGACCAGGTGCGCGACGGCTATCGCAGTTATTTGGGACTGTGCAGCCACGAATACTTCCACACCTGGAACGTTAAGCGCATCAAGCCGGAGGCGTTCACGCCCTTCGATCTGAGCCAGGAAGTGCACACCGAATTGCTGTGGGCCTTCGAGGGCATCACCAGCTATTACGACGACCTGTCCCTGGCGCGCACCGGGCTGATCCCGCCGCAAAGCTACCTGGAACTGCTGGCCCAGACCCTGACCCGGGTTTACCGGGGCCGGGGCCGCTTCAAGCAGACCGTCACCGAGTCCAGTTTCGATGCCTGGACGCGGTTCTATAAGCAGGATGAGAATGCGCCCAATGCTATCGTCAGCTACTACGCCAAGGGCGCCCTGGTGGCGCTGGCGCTGGATCTGACCCTGCGCCAGCGCACCGATGACGCACGCAGCCTGGACGATCTGATGCGTTTGCTCTGGCAGCGCCACGGCCAGACCGGCGTGGGTGTGCCGGAGCAGGGCGTACAGGCCCTGGCCGAGGAGGTTGCCGGCTGTGATCTGAGCGAGTTCTTCAATCAGGCTCTGTACCGCACCGAGGACCTGCCGCTGGAGGCGCTGCTCGCCGAACGTGGCGTGACGGTCAACTGGCGCCCGGCGGACGGCCACAGCGACAACGGCGGCAAGCCCGGTAGAAGCCAGGCGCCGGTGCATCTGGGTGCGCGTTTCGCTTCGGATTCCCAGGGCGCCCGGCTTCAGGTGGCGTACGAGCAGGGTGCCGCCATGGAGGCCGGCCTGGCCGCCGGTGACGTGGTGGTGGCGGTGGACGGCCTGAAAGCCAGCGCCGGCAATCTGGATACGCTGTTGGCCGGCTACCAGGAAGGCGAGCGTGTTGACGTGCACGCCTTCCGCCGCGACGAGCTGATGCGCTTCACCGTAACACTGGCGGCGACGGAGGCGGATACGGCGTATCTGACGCTGGACGGGGATGGCTTGAGCGCTAAAGGTCGGGCGTGGTTGTTGGGTACTGACAGTCAGGTATGACAAACCCTCAACTGGATGAACTGTATCGGCGGCTTGGTCAGGTCCGTGCCGCGGATCGCCGGCGTCTGAAGAAGCGGCTCGACGGGCTGGCGCGCAAATTCAACGCCAATGCCCTGCCCAAGGTGAGCGCCGCCATCGATGCCTCGGCGGCGGCCCGCGCCCGGCGCGTCGAGCTGGCGTCGGCACCGCTGCGCTGGCCGGATCTGCCGGTGGTACACGACCGCGAAGAATTGGCCGTCGCGATTGAGCACCACCAGGTGGTGGTGGTAGCCGGTGAAACCGGTTCAGGCAAGACCACCCAGCTGCCCAAGATTTGTTTGTCGCTGGGGCGCGGCGTGGACGGCTATATCGGCCATACCCAGCCCCGCCGTCTGGCGGCCCGCTCGGTGACGGCGCGCATCGCCGAGGAACTGAACAGCCGGGTCGGTGGCCTGGTGGGTTATAAGGTCCGGTTCAGTGAACAGGTCGGTGACGACACCCTGGTCAAGCTGATGACCGATGGCATGCTGCTCAGTGAAATCCAGCAGGACCGCTACCTCCATCAGTACGACACGCTGATCATCGACGAGGCGCACGAGCGCAGCCTGAACATCGATTTTCTGCTCGGCTATCTGAAGCAGCTTCTGCCACGCCGTCCGGACCTGAAAATCATCATTACTTCGGCGACCATCGACCACGAGCGCTTCGCCGCGCATTTCAATGGCGCGCCGGTATTCGAGGTGTCCGGGCGCACCTTCCCGGTGGACATCCACTACCGGCCACCGGCGGAAGAACGCGAGCTGGGCCTGCAGGTTGAGGAAGTGCTGCGCGAGATTGAACAGCAGGAACGCCGCGACGGGCCGCCGCCCGCCCGTGACGTGCTGGTATTTCTCAGTGGTGAACGTGACATCCGCGATGTGCACCATCATCTGAAACGCTGCGATTTCCGCGATACCGAGTTGCTGCCGCTGTACGCCCGCCTCAGCGCGGCGGAGCAGCAGCGGGTGTTCTCCGGCCACCGTGGGCGGCGCGTGGTGCTGAGCACCAATGTGGCGGAGACGTCGCTGACGGTGCCGGGCATTCGCTATGTCATCGACGCCGGTACCGCCCGCATCAGCCGCTATAGCGTGCATTCCAAGGTTCAGCGATTGCCGGTGGAGCCCATCGCTCGCGCCAGCGCCGACCAGCGCGCCGGGCGCAGCGGCCGCATCATGCCCGGCGTTGCCTACCGGCTCTACGACGAGGACGATTTCAATAATCGGCCGGCGTTCACCGACCCGGAAATTCAGCGCACCAATCTGGGGGCCGTGATCCTGCGCATGGCCGACCTGAAGTTGGGTTCGGTGGAGGACTTTCCCTTTATTGAACCGCCGGACGGCCGTCTGATACGCGACGGCTACCGTCTGCTGGAAGAGCTTGGCGCGCTGGACAAACAGCGCCGGGTAACGCCCCTGGGCCGCCAACTGGCGCGTTTCCCGTTGGACCCGACCCTGGCTCGCATGGTGGTGGCCGGCGCCGAGAAAAAAGTGCTGCGCGAAGTGCTGGTGATTGTCGCCGCCCTGGCGGTGCAGGACCCGCGCGAACGGCCCCGCGACAAACAGCAACAGGCCGACCAGGCCCATCAGCCGTTTGAGAACAAGGAATCGGATTTTCTGTTTTTCTGGAACCTCTGGCAGTGGGCCGAGCAGCAACGCGGCGACCTGGGCCGCAACCCCTATGAAAAGCAGCTCAAGAAGCATTTCCTGGCGCCGTCTCGGATGCGCGAATGGCGCGATACCCATCGGCAATTATTGCTGCTCGCCCGCGAGGAAGGCTGGTCCCTGAATGACGAGCCGGCCGACTATGAAAGCCTGCACCGGGCGTTGCTGACCGGGTTGGTGGGTAACGTGATGACCCGCAACGAGGACGGTGAGTGGTTGTCCACCCGCAACCGAAAGCCGCTGCTCTGGCCCGGCTCGTCGTTAAGCAAACGGAGCGACAAGAAAGTGAAGTTGCGTTGGCTGGTGGCCGCCGAGCAGGTGGAAACCAGCCGCTTGTTCGCGCGCTGCGTGGCGCGTATTGAACCGCAATGGGTGGAAGCGGAAGCCGTGCACCTGATCAAGCGCCAGTATTTCGAGCCGCACTGGTCGAAGAAACGCGGCTGTGTGATGGCCAAGGAACAGATCAATTTATTCGGGCTGATTCTCGCCTCCGGGCGTCGCATGCACTACGGCCCGCTGGAGCCGGAGCTGGCCCGCGAGCTGATGATCCGTGAGGGGCTGGTGGCCGGCGAGCTAACCCGCGAACCGGCCTTCGTCGCCGCCAACCGGGAGCGGCTGCAGCGCCTTGAAGAGATGGAGCACAAGCTGCGCCGGCGCGACATTCTGGTGGACGAGGAAACCCGCTTTGTGTTCTATGACCAGCGTTTGCCGGCCGGGCTTTACACCTTGGCGCACCTGGAAACCTGGTACAAAAAGCAGGCCGACGCGATGCAGCGTGAAGCGCTGTTCATGGACGATGACTTCCTGTTGTCCCACAGCCCGGATCTGCAGGGCGGCGCCTTCCCCGATCAACTGGAATGGGACGGCATGCGGCTGCCGTTGGAATACAGCTTCGACCCTACCGGCGACCGCGACGGCGTTACCGTGATCGTGCCCGCCGGCGCGCTGCAGCAATTGCACGTGGAACGGCTCGCCTGGCTGGTTCCGGGCCTGTTGCGCGAAAAACTGGAGGCCTTGATTCGTGGCCTTCCCAAGGCCCGCCGCCGGCATTTCGTGCCGGTGCCCGACTACGTGGCAGCGTTGCAGGAATCGCTGCGCCCGGATCAACCTCTGCTGCCGGCCATGACCCGCGAATTGCAGCGTATCACCGGCGTGCGCGTGGAGCAGGAAGAATGGCGTGAGGACCAACTGCCCGGGCACCTGAGGATGAACGTGCGGGTCACGGACGGGCAGGGCAAGGTGCTCGCCGAGGACCGTGACCTGGCGCACTTGCAACAGCGCTTCCAGGCCCTGGCCGGTGAGCGCGAGGCGACGCCGTCGGAGGAGGAGGTGGTACGCGGACGTACCTGGGTCTTCGGGACCTTACCGGAATTGCAGGAGAGCGAGCAGGGCGGGGTGGTGTTTCGCCGCTACCCGGCGTTGCGGGACGGCGGTGACGATGTGGTGCTTGAGTATTGCGCCGACGCGGACGACGCGCACTGGTGGCACGGCGTTGGCTGCGCCCGGTTGCTGCTGCTGGCGTTGAGCGAGCAGGTGCGTGGGCTGAAGCGTTTCGCCGGGCAGCAACCCGGCTTTCAGAAGCTGAAAGCGGAGAAGTCGGCTATGGCACGCGGCGCCCTGGACCAGGCTTTGCTGCGTGCGACGGTGTCCCATTTCCGTTTGCACGATCAGCCGGTGCGCGATGAGGTCGCGTTCCGCGCCCGCCTCGATGATGGCCGTGGCGAGTTTGTGCCGGCGGTGGAACAGGCGTTGCGAACCTGGGGCGAGATGTTCGCCGCCTATCGTCGTGCCATGCAGCGCCTGGAGAAAAATTTTCCGCTCGCCTGGGCGCACGCGCACCGCGACCTGAAGCAACAGCTCGGCGATTTATTCAGCGATGAGTTCCTGCTCACCGTGCCCAAGGAGTGGCTGGACCAATACCCTCGCTATCTGGCGGCGGTGGAGCAGCGTCTTGAGAAATTGGGCGGGCAGGTCGGCCGTGACCGGGCGGTGGTTGGCGAACTGGAGGAATTCCGCGAACGCTATCACCGCCGCGCCAAGGACACACCGCCCTGGCGGCAGCCCGAGGCGCTGCGCCTGTATCGCTGGATGATGGAGGAATACCGGGTCAGTTTGTTCGCCCAGCCTCTGGGCACCCGGGTGCCGGTTTCCGTCAAGCGTCTTAACCGCCAATGGGAGGCTTGTTAGCGCCCGGCGGGGCTGCTCCGGCGACCGTCAAGGGCCGGGCAAGGCAGCGAAATACCATTCCGGCTTTGCGCCGGCCCGGTCATATCCGGATAATTGACCTATTTATGGAACCCGCCCCGAGGTTCCCGACTGTCGCGGCGCTCTCCGGAGTGCCCTTTTTTGCGCGAGGACAGGCTTGTGACCCATTCCGTCGTTATCAGCGGTACCGGACTCTGGACCCCCGAACAATCCATCACCAATGACGAATTGGTGGCCTCATTCAACGAATACGTGGCCCGTTACAACGAACGCCATGCCGACGCCATCGAGGCGGGTGATATCGAGCCGCTCACCGGCTCCAATTCCGCGTTTATCGAGAAGGCTTCCGGCATCAAGCAGCGCTATGTACTGGACAAGGAAGGCATTCTCGACCCGGACCGGCTGGCCCCGAATATCCCCGAACGGGGTGACGACGAACTGTCCGTGCAGGCGGAAATCGCCGTGCTGGCCGCGCGTCAGGCGCTCGACAACGCCGGCCTGCAACCGGATGACCTGGACGCGGTACTGGTGGCCTGTTCCAACATGCAGCGCGCTTACCCGGCCATGGCCGTGGAGGTGCAGCAGGCTCTGGGCATGGAGCACGGTTGGGGCTATGACATGAACGTGGCCTGCTCCAGCGCCACCTTTGGGATACAGACCGGCGTTGACGCTATCCGCAACGGCTCCGCGCGCCGCGTGCTGATGGTCAACCCGGAGATCTGTTCCGGCCACCTGGCCTGGGAAGATCGTGACTGTCATTTCATCTTCGGTGACGTGAGCACCGCGGTGATTCTGGAACGGGCCGAGGAGGCCACCAGCGACAACCAATGGGAAGTGCTGGGCACCCGTTTGCAAACCCGTTTCTCCAACAACATTCGCAATAACTTCGGCTTCCTCAACCGCGCCGACCCCTCCGGCGTGGGCAGCCGCGATAAGCTGTTCCGCCAGGAAGGCCGAAAGGTGTTCAAGGAAGTGTGCCCGATGGTGGCGGAACAGATCACCGGCCACCTGGCCGACCTGTCCGTGCCGGTGACGGACGTGCGTCGTATGTGGTTGCACCAGGCGAACCTGAACATGAACGAGTTCATCGCCCGTCGGGTGCTGGGTCGCGACCCCAGCCGCGACGAGGCGCCGGTGATCCTGGATGATTACGCCAACACCAGTTCCGCCGGCTCGATCATCGCTTTTCACAAGCACAACAGTGATCTGCCGGCGGGCACCAAAGGGGTGATTTGCTCCTTCGGTGCCGGCTATTCGATTGGCAGCGTGATCGTTAACCGGATTCGCTAGGGTACCTGGCGCTTTCACGGCATCTTCACCTCGGCCGCGTGGATCGACTCCCGTGGCCGTTTTTGTTTTTTCACCGTCTACACGTAACGTTTACTCCAATCGTGCATCCATATAGTGTCGAAGTCAGAGGAAGGGTGTGAACGGACCATCGACCCCGCCCCCCGGCTTTGTACGATCAAGGGCTTCCAGCCCACGGAATTATTCGATGAATTTGGAGAACGATCATGGCTAAACTGAGCAAAATGAACCCCCTGGCCGCCACCTTCGGCGCTGCTGTAGTGGCTTCCGCAATGTCCATTCCGGCTCACGCGGCCGAGAACCCGTTCGGCGCCACCGACCTGCAAAGCGGCTACCAGCTTGCCAGCGATAAGAGCGCTGAAGGCAAGTGCGGCGAAGCCAAGTGCGGCGCGGACAAGGCGGACAAGAAGGCCGAAGGCAGCTGTGGCGGCGACAAGAAAGGCGAAGGCAGCTGCGGTGGCGACAAAAAAGGTGAAGGCAGCTGCGGTGGCGCGGCCTGATCCAAGGAGTCGTAATCTATGACGACTTTCCCCGTGACCGGTACCGGTCTGGGGTTGCGGCGGGCCCTTATGGGCCCGCTGTCCCAACCGGGCAATATACCGGTGGATTTTCTTGAAGTGGCACCGGAAAACTGGATTCCCATGGGCGGTTCCCTGGCCCGTGAGTTTCGCGGCTTCACCGAACGCTACCCTTTTGTCAGCCACGGTCTCAGCCTGTCCCTGGGCGGGCCGGAACCTCTCGATTTCGAATTGCTGGGGAACATCAAACAGTTTCTTGGCGAACACCGTATTCGCTGTTACACCGAGCACCTCAGTTATTGCAGCGATCACGGTCATCTTTATGACTTGATGCCGATCCCGTTCACCGAAGAAGCGGTGCACTATGTGGCCGACCGCATCCGCAAGGTGCAGGACTTTCTCGGCCAGCGTATCGGCATCGAACACGTCAGTTATTACGCCACGCCGACGGTGACCGAGAGCCGTCCCCTGGGCGAGCTGGAATTCGTCAACGCGGTATTGGAAGAGGCCGACTGTGGCCTGCTTCTGGACGTGAACAACGCCTACGTGAACGGCATTAACCACGGCTACGACGCCGCCGACTTTATTCGCGGTCTGCCCGGCGAACGTATTTTTTACGTGCACATCGCCGGCCATTTCGATGAAGCCGAAGATCTCAAGGTGGATACCCACGGCAGTGAGGTGATCGACCCGGTGTGGCGATTGCTTGACGTGGCCTACGATCAGTTCGGGGTATTGCCGACCTTGCTGGAGCGGGATTTCAACTTTCCCCCGGTGGAAGAACTGAACCGTGAGCTGGGGCGTATCGGCGCCGCCCAGCAGCGCCGTTCGGCGGTGAGCCGGAGAGCCTGATGAGCGAGCCGGAGTTCCAGCGCCTGCAGCGTTCGTTCGCGGCGCACCTGCGTAATCCGCAACGCCACCCGGCGCCGTCCGGCATCGAGGACCGGCGCCTGACGGTGTACCGTGAGTTGTTCTTCAACAACGTCAACGGGTTTCTGGAGAAGGGCTTTCCGGTTCTGCACAGTCTTTATGACGAAACCGGCTGGCGGCGTCTGGTGCGCTGTTTTTTCGACCAGCATGCCTGTGCGTCACCGTACTTTCTGGAGATTCCAGAGGAATTCGTCACTTTTCTCGCTGACGCCTATCAGCCGGTGGAGGGCGACCCGCCTTACCTCGCCGAATTGGCGCATTACGAGTGGATAGAACTGGTTCTGGACACGGCCACGGATACGGTGCCGGAGCAGGGCGTGCAGCCCGGTGGGGATTTGCTGCGTGGTGTGCCCTACCTGAACC
Organism: Alcanivorax sp.; assembly: GCA_041624875.1. Lineage (GTDB taxonomy): Bacteria > Pseudomonadota > Gammaproteobacteria > Pseudomonadales > Alcanivoracaceae > Alloalcanivorax. Next base: position 5,875 of record JBFJUC010000001.1, on the reverse strand, counting down.
CGCTTCATTGCGTGCTCAGTTACCGTTGGCCGGTGCATCTGATTGGCCCGAACCACCGCCCGGACACACCGCCGGAGCAGCCGGTCTGGTTGCTGGTCCACCGTAACGCGGAGGACCGGGTGGCGTTCATGGAGATCAACGCGGTGACCGCCCGGTTACTGGCTTTGATGCAGGAGCAGCCGCTCAGCAGCGGGCAGCAACTGCTGCAAACGCTGGGCGATGAAATGGGCTTTCAGGACCGCGCCGCGCTGTTGAGTTTCGGCGCCGACCTTTTGCAACGGCTTCGTGATCGCGAGCTGATTTTGGGCGCCCGCCTGCAGCCGACCCCGGCCTGAGAGTCGCAAGGTTGCTCTCCGCATGCTATGCACCGCTATAATGCGCGAGCCATCACTGATTAGGGAGCTACTGTGCGCATATGGATTGCGGCGCTTGTCTCGGCGCCATTGATTGCTCTGTCCCACCCGGTACTCGCCCAGCCGTTACCGGAAACCGCCGGCGAGAGCCGTGAAGCCGCGATCCAGTCCGGTGAAGACTGGGGCAGTGCCTCGACGCCGTTCGACCAGGCCGGGGGGGCCGGTCGCTTTGACGAACAGGACCCCTGGCAGGGTTTCAACCGCAAGATTTTCGGGTTTAACGAATTCGTTGATCGCTACGCGCTCAAGCCGGCCGCCAAGGGTTACCGTTGGGTGACGCCGGAGTGGCTCGATAACACCGTGACGCGTTTTTTCAGCAACCTCGGCGATATCGGGGACGGCCTCAACTACATGTTCCAGTGGCGTTGGGGTGAAGCCGGTAACAGCCTGGGGCGTTTCACCATCAACACCACCCTGGGCGTGGCTGGCCTGTTCGACGTCGCCAGTGACGTCAACCTGCGCAATACCGACACCGGCCTGGACGTAACGCTGGGCCGCTGGGGCGTGGCGCGGGGCCCCTATCTGGTGGTGCCGATTCTGGGGCCGTCGTCGGTGCGTGACGCCGCCACGATCTACCCCAGCAGTTACCTGTGGCCGGTGAGCTACTTGGAGGACGACCTGGCGCGTTATTCCCTGGCGGCGTTGTACGGCGTTGACCTGCGGGCCGACCTGCTGGATCTGGAGCGCAACATTGTCGGCGACCGCTATACCTTTATCCGTAACGCCTATCTGCAGCGCCGCCTGATGCAGGAAGGCAAGGACGAAGAACCGGCCCTGCCCGACGAAGACCCGGAGCTGGAAAGCGACGACGGCTGGTAAAGCGAGGGCTGGCCGGGCGGCGGCCCGGCGCTATTCTCCCTGGGCGGCCAGTTTGGCGCGGATAAAGTCGCCGTGCGAGACGTACAGCAACTCGGACACGCGGCGGATCAGCTGCTCTTCGTGGCTGTCCGCGTTGCCGTCGGCGGCGGCAATGGCCCACATATCATAAATCAGCCGCACCCGGGTTTCCGGATCCCAGCGCTGCCGCAGTGGGATGGTGAATTCGAACAGGTCGGTGGCGTTTTCCAGTCTTTGGTCCAGTTCGGCGACGATTTCGTCCATTTCCTCCGCTTGCAGACGCCAACGCTCACGCACTGCCTCGACCAGCAGGCGCTGCTCGCGCTGATCCACTTCGCCGTCGGTGCGCGCCACTTCCATCAGTAACGCGGCGGCGGCCCGGTGCAGGTCGTGGTCGCTTTCTTCGCTGTTCTGAGCGGGTGAGTCGGATTCAAACAAACGGGCAAGCCATTTCACGCTGCGATGTCCTCCGCGGTCAGTAAGGCTTCCAGGGCGCGTTGATCGGCGGCGAAACGGCGAATGCCGTCGCTGAGCAAATCACACGCCATCGGGTTGTCATTCAGTGACCAGCGGAAACGGGCTTCGTTCAGTGCCCGGACGGGGAGCGCGCCTTCCGGCTCCGCCGGAGCCACCGCGTCCGGATCCAGGCAGCGCGACAGAGCGCCGCCGTCTTCGGCCAGCTCGCCGAGCAGCGTCGGGCTGATGGTGAGTCGGTCGCAGCCGGCGAGCGCCTCGATCTGCGCCGCATTGCGGAAGCTGGCGCCCATCACGATGGTGTCCAGCCCGCGCCCCTTGAGAAGATGGAAGATCTCGCGCACCGACTGAACCCCCGGATCCTGATTGATATCGGTGATTTCCAGCCCGCGCTTCACGTGCCAGTCCTGGATGCGGCCGACGAACGGCGAGATCAGGGTGGCGCCGGCTTCGGCGGCGGCCAGCGCCTGCTCGGCACTGAACACCAGAGTCAGGTTGCAGCGCACGCCTTCCTCCTCAAGGATGCGTGCCGCCTGAATCCCTTCCCAGGTGGCGGCGGTCTTGATCAGGATCCGTTCCGCCGGCACGTCCAGCTCCCGGTACAACGCCATCAGGCGGCGCGCCTTGGCGACCGTGGCGGCAGTGTCGAACGACAGCCGCGCGTCCACCTCGGTGGATACCAGGCCCGGGATATGACCCAGCACCGCTTGGCCGGCCACGCAGGCGAACGCATCCGTGCACCACGCCAGGTCGCCCTCGTGGCCCAGTTCCCGGGCCAGTTCCCGGGCCTGGTCGAGCAGAGGCCGGTAGCGCTCGTCGCGCGCGGCGGCCAGCAGCAGTGAAGGGTTGGTGGTGGCGTCGTGTGGCTGCAGCGCGGCGATCCGCTCCAGGTCGCCGGTGTCGGCGACCACGGTGGTCCATTGTTCGAGTTGTTGGCGTTTGCTGATCATGGCTGACCTCCCTGTGTCGTGGCCCCAGCATAGCCAACCGTGTGCCGGGTCAAAAGGGCCAGGGCCTCTTGATAGACCTCCGGCGTGGCGTCGTTCTTGTGCGCGTGCTGGCTAAGGTGGCGACGATAGGCGCGGGCGCCGGGCATCGCCTGAAACAAATTCAGAGCGTGGCGCAGCACATGCTTGGGGTGCACGCCGTCGGCGTAGCGTCGTTCCAAATAGGGAATGAACGCCTCGGCCACGGACAGCCGGTCCGGCGGCGGGGTGCGTTCACCGAATACTTCCCGGTCCACGTCGGCGAGAAACCAGGGGTTCATGTAGGCTTCCCGGCCCACCATCAGGCCATCCACCTGACCCAAGTGGGCGAGCATGCCGGGCACATCGCGCAGTCCGCCGTTGAGGATGATCTCCATATGCGGGAAGGCCTGTTTGACCGCGTAGGCGCGCTCATAGATCAGCGGCGGTATGTCCCGGTTTTCCTTCGGTGACAGGCCGTCCAGGATCGCCTTGCGGGCGTGGATGGTCAGGCTGCGGCAGCCGGCGTCGTTCACATGACGGACGAAGCGCTGCAGGAACGGGTAGTCATCCTGATCGTCGATGCCGATACGGGTCTTCACCGTCACCGGCACGTCCGTGACGTTCGCCATCGCTTCCACGCAGCGCGCCACCAGCTCCGGTTCCGCCATCAGCACCGCGCCGATTTTTCCTTGCTGCACCCGGTCCGACGGGCAGCCCACGTTCAGATTGATTTCGTCGTAGCCGTAATCCGCGCAGATGCGCGCCGCTTCGGCCAGTTGCTCCGGGTCGCTGCCGCCCAGCTGCACCGCCAGCGGGTGTTCGGCGGCGTCGAAACCGAGCAGGCGATCCCGGTCGCCGTGGATCACCGCCGGCGCCACCACCATCTCGGTATAGAGCAGCGTGCGGCGGGTGATAAGACGGGCCAGATAGCGAAAGTCGCGCGTTGTATAGGCCATCATTGGCGCTATGGAAAAGCGCCGGCTGAGCGGGGCAGGGCCGGGAATCGGAGTGTTGAGTGAGGACATGGCGCTATTATCGCACGGTCGCCGCCGCGACGGGAAACCCCGGCGTCGGGTCAGCCCGGGTTGGTCCATGCAAATTCAGGCAAAGGTATATTCCTGTAAAAGCGCCTTGTGAAAGTGGCGTCGTTTGGCTTTGATGAGGGTGCGATAACGCATAACAGGGAGAAAACTATGCTGAGCTGGAGCCTTTTATTTCTTGTCATCGCGATCATTGCCGCGGTTTTGGGGTTTAGTGGTATTGCCGGCACCGCCGCGGGCATCGCCAAGATTCTATTCGTCGTCTTCCTGGTGATCTGGATCATCAGTCTGATTGCCGGGCGGCGCTGACCGGAAAGGACGGCGTTCCCGCCTTGGTGGCGGCGGTGCCGTAGCCGTAGTGCTGATAACGGGGGCGCATTAGCCTATAATGCGCCCCTTTATCCCGGCCACGGAGTCAGCATGACCGTTCGTACCCGAGTGGCACCTTCGCCCACCGGCGACCCCCATGTGGGGACCGCTTATATCGCGCTTTTTAATCGTTGTTTTGCCCGTCAGCACGGCGGCCAATTCATTCTCCGCATCGAAGACACCGACCAGAGCCGCTCCAGTGACAGCTCCGAGCAGGCGATCCTGGCGTCGTTGCGCTGGCTGGGCCTGGACTGGGACGAAGGGCCCGACGTGGGCGGCCCCCACGGGCCGTACCGGCAAAGCGAGCGCGGCGACGATTACCGCCTATACGCGGAGCGCCTGATCGCCGACGGCCACGCCTTCAAGTGTTTTCGCGGCGCCGAGGAGCTGGAGCAGTTGCGTGCCGACCTGAAAGAGCGCGGCGAAAACCGGGCCCTGAAGCCGGTCGACCTGGAGCTGCCCGCCGAGGAGCAGCAACGCCGCGAAGCGGACGGCGACCCCTATGTGATCCGCATGCGGGTGCCGGAGGCCGGCCGCTGTGAAATCGACGACATGCTGCGTGGCACCGTGGAATTGGACTGGTCCCTGGTGGACGCACAGATTCTGCTGAAATCCGACGGCATGCCCACCTACCACCTGGCCAATGTGGTGGACGATCACCTGATGGAGATCACCCATGTGATTCGTGGTGAGGAATGGCTGAACTCGGCGCCCAAGCATAAGCTGCTGTACCAGTATTTCGGCTGGGACATGCCGGTGCTGTGTCATATGCCGCTGCTGCGTAACCCGGACAAATCCAAGCTCAGCAAACGCAAGAACCCGGTCAGCATCAATTTCTACCGCCGCATGGGCTACCTGCCGGAGGCGGTGGTCAATTACCTCGGCCGCATGGGCTGGTCGATGCCCGATGAGCGTGAGCGCTTCACCCTGGAGGATATGCAGGCGGCGTTCGACATCCAGCGTGTGTCCCTGGGTGGCCCGGTGTTCGATGTGGAGAAACTGAGCTGGCTTAACGGCCAATGGCTGCATGAACTTTCCGACGAGCAGTTCCTGGATCAATTGCGCGATTGGGCCTTCAACCGTGAGTACGCCATGCGGGTGCTGCCCCATGTGAAACAACGCGTGGAAACTTTCGGTGAGGTGGTCGACAAGGCCGGCTTCTGTTTCTCGGGCATGGTGGCGGTGGACGAAGCCGACTTTCAGCACCCCAAGCACGACGCGGAAGCGATGAAAGTCTGGCTGCAGTTTTACCTGTGGACCTGCGAGGCACGTCGGGACTGGCAGCGCGACGGCCTGTTCGCCGACGCGAAACAACTGGCCGACGCTCTGGAGATCAAGATCAAGGATTTCCTGTTTCCGGTGTTCGTGGCGATCGCCGGCACCAGCGCCAGCTTTTCCGTGGTCGACAGTATGGAGTTGCTGGGTCCGGACCTCAGCCGGGCCCGCCTTCGCCATGCCATCGAGGTGCTTGGCGGCGTTTCCAAGAAGCAAACCAAGAAGCTGGAGAAGGAATGGGCGGCGATTGTACCGGCGAATTGAACAAGGCTTGTACAAACGGACTTTTAACCGTCAAAAACCCTGGGTGGATGCTTGACAGGGTAAGGGCGCTGCGTAAAATACGCGGCTCCACACGGGGCGCAGCCCGGTGGGACAGCTTTTGGGGCCATAGCTCAGCTGGGAGAGCGCTACAATGGCATTGTAGAGGTCGGCGGTTCGATCCCGCCTGGCTCCACCAAACACGTCCCCTTCGTCTAGTGGCCTAGGACACCGCCCT